>CAZOHH010000017.1:0-35580 GCA_964579735.1 uncultured Oscillospiraceae bacterium
GCCAACTCCTCGTTGGCGAGTCTCAGTTCTTCCACCAATCCCGCAATGATTTTACTCTCAGAATCCCCATCCATACCGGGAAACCCTCCATGCAGGAGCCATATCACTTGATTATACTCTTTGCTGATCGATCCGCATCGAAAAGGATTCGATACTCCGGGTCATCCATCACAAGGAATCACGCCATGCTCGCACCCTTGTAGTCCTTTACTTGACAAATCGCACATTGGTTGTATAATTATTTGCATGAATGAGCATCCTTCTTTTCCTGTGCTCATCACCAATCACTTGACCCGAAATGTATAACCTCACCTTTGAGTTGTCGAATGTCGACCACGGTAGTTTGTCGCGTGTCTTTGGATGCATACGTTTAGTGAGGAATCTCAATTGAAGAAGTCCGAATTGTCAAAACCCTCGCTCCGAAACGGTTTCACGCTGATTGAACTGATCGTGGTCGTCGCGGTCCTCGGGATTCTCGCCGCGATTCTAGTTCCCACGATCATCGGTTTCATCAACAGTGCAAGGAAGAACACCTGCCTCACCACGATTCAGACCAGTGAAAGAGTGGATGACATCTATGTCGCGGAAGGAGGAACCTTCAGGCCGGATGGGACCGGGAACTTCCAGTTCCTCATCGACGCCAAGCTTCTCGGAAACGCCCCAGTGTGCCCGGCTGGTGGAACGTACAGCTGGGTCCGCAGCACCCAGGGGCTCCTCAATCTGATCTGCAGCGTCCATGGAAGCGAATTCTCCATTCTAGGGGTGAACATCGCCTTCACAAGCACCTTCGATTCCTTGTCTGGAGTCAAGGTCCTGAGAGGGGACTTCCGCACCAGAGACGGATACCTCTATAATATCCTCGCCGGCGAGAACCGGGCCCTGTTCGACGGGTCTTCAGGGACGGACTGTTCGGTCAACGTCAATGCGAAGCTCGTGAACCCTGGGGCAGCCGGCTCGAGCGGATATGGAGTCTATTTCCGTGCGACGGCGAGTCCGACGGATAAAACGGTCATCTCGGGCTATTGCTTCCAGATCGATCCTGGTGCTGGTGACAAATTCATCGTCCGAAAAGTCGTGAACAACAACGAATCCGTGATCCTGTCCAAGACCAGTTTTCCAAAGGGCTTCGATCTCTACGCCGCCCATGACATCCAGATCGATTCCGTTGGAAGCAAACAGGTCGTCAAGGTCGACGGGGTCGTGGTCGCGAGCTTCACCGACAGCTCATTCACACAAGGAAGCGTTGGTGTCAGGACCTGGAACAAGACGGTCGCTCAGTTCAACGACGTCACGGTCAGCATCTCGAAATAACAAGAATGACATCGATTCCCGCAAGTGCGGACTTCACTGGGGGGGTGTCGCTGAATCGACCCTTCAGGACCGCAACGATGTCAGGGCCCGCACGACATTGTCGAACAGGGGGAGTGGACCTCCGAATGCCGACGGTCGGCAACCTCTTCCGCGCATTCGAGCGATAGCTTTCCTCTACTTCTCGTGGAAGAGTTCGAGGATTTCGCCGTCCGGGCCTTTGAAGAAGGCGATACGGATATCCAGCGGGGAACTGGCTGCGATCGTGATGTCCGTGGGCTCCATGGTGATGGGACACCCGGACGCGCGGGCCTTCTGCAGGACTCCGTCGACGTCCTCGCACTTCAGGGCCAGATGCAGCCAGGCACCTTCGGGTTTTTCTCCGTCCTCGCCGCCCGCGAAGATCTCGATGCAGTCACCTCGCCCCGTGTCGAGCATGACTCCACGGCCGTTCCCCTCGCCCCACGCCAGGACCGGGACGAATCCCAGCACCTCGCGGTAGAATTTCACCGACCTGTCGAAATCCGACGCTTTCATGGCGACGTGGTGGATGCCGCCTCCACCCAGGACCTGGTTGCTTCCAGAATGTTCGTTCATTCGTGGGTCCTCCCTGATTCTCTTCGTCATGCATTGAATCGGATTCGACCGAGCATACCCATGGTACCATGAACCGGTTTGTGAACTCCAGTCTCGTCGACCTCCGTCCGCTTCACAAGGACCCGAGGAACTCCTCGAGTTCATCTAGATCCTGGAGCACCCGGATCGGAACCGTCTCCTCCCGCAGGATTCCTTCGAGCCGGCTCTGGTGTTCGACGGCGACCTTTCGGAATCCTTCTGGATCGTGAGGGTCGTAGGCCGCGACCAGGTCCGGAAGTTCACGGACCGAACGCCCCGTGCCCGCCCAGACGTCCTCATATTCTCGCGTCAGTTCGACCGCCGCGAAGAGGGGAGTCACCGGATCGCCCGTGTCGCACGCATGGTGGATCTTGTTGTAGGCGTTGATCATCTCCTCGTAGAGTCCGGTGTTCGCGGCGACGAAGTCGCGTGCGGGCCGCGTGCGTTCCTTCTGTTCGAGAATCAGCATTCGGGTGTTCTTCATGAGTTCCGTGAAGGCTGTCGCAATCTCCTCTGGAGTGACGCCCGTGAACGCGGCATCATAGAGGAGGCCGAAATCCACCGGGACCCACTCCATGGCGAGAATCTCGGCACGGAGCCTCTTCCGACCCCTTTTGATGGTCGTGCCGTTGAGAAGGGCGAGGACGTGCCCGAGGGCGTAGATCGTCCCGATGGCGGCCGACCGGCTTTCCGACAGAGTCCGTGCGGAGAGCAGGTCGATGTGCCACCGGCAGGCCGTCGCGAACCTTTCCTCGGCCTTGCATGCGAAAGCGAAGCGGTCGCCCGTGTCGAGAGCGTGTCGTTTCAACGCTTCGAACCTCGCCAGGTCCTCGTCGCTGCCGTGCCACAGGACCCGACCTTCCGTGATGATGGCGGTCTTGTCCTCCTTGTGGTCGGCCATATCCTCCAAGCGCCTCCAGGGTATCGACCAGAAGTCGAATCCGATGCCGTCGACGATGAAGGTAAAGGCCAGTCTTTCCCCTCGGGGGGTCTTCGTCACGAAATAAAGGTCTATATCCGAACGGGAATGGGTGTCTCCATAGAGAGAAGAGCCCATCACGACGAGAAGGGCGACATCGTCCGGGTAATCCTTCCGGATCCGCTCGAGCAGGATTTCCACCGCGTCGTATGCGCGCATCACATCCACCTACCTTTCCCGTACCATACTATCACTCGGCGGGTGAGTGAGGGCAGTCAAACTGCGAGGTGCAGGATCGGACTCTCCTGCTGCGTTTCATGCTGGGCTGTGCCCATGTACAAGAAAACGAGCCTCCGAGAATCCCGGAGACCCGTTCTATTCTAGTGGTCGGAGTGACACGATTTGAACGTGCGACCTCTTGGTCCCGAACCAAGCGCTCTACCATCTGAGCCACACCCCGTAGTGCATGGACATCTTACCGAAACGGCGGGGGGGTGTCAATAAGCGAAAGTCTCTCCAAGGTCCTCGAAGACCTCCGGCAGCAGGCGTCGGAACTCGGCCAGCATGGGGATGGCGATCTCCCTCATCTGGGGGTGGGAGGCACGGTCGCAGCGCAGACGGAAGAAGTGGCGCCACTCGCGGAGGTCCATGGTCATGACGATCTCCGTGCGCAGGGAGTTGGGCAGGACGGAGCGTGCCTCCTGCGGAGTGGCACCCTGCTCGAGCAGCGCACGGTACGTGGTCTCGGCAGCCTGCATGGACTCGGTCCAGAGGCGCATCTTCTCCAGGGATTCGGTGGTGTCCTCCTGCCAGAAACAGGGGCGGATGAAGGAGACCTGCCCCTCGAACTTGCCGTCGGCATAGTTGCAGTAGCGCGTGCTCTCCTGGGAGTACGACGCGATTCTGTGACGGACGATCTCGTGGGAGACGCCACGGTCGCAGACGACGCGGACGGAGAGAGAGACGTGTTCGAGGACGGATTCGTGGCCGCGCTTGACCAGGGAGCGGACGAAGGCCGGCGCGGTGTCTTCGCCGATCTTGCCCTCGCTTTTATAGCAGGTACGCCCAGCCCGCTCGATGTGCTTCAGGATCTGTTCGCAATCGAGGAGGGATTCGATGGCGAAAGAGGGTTCGATGATCTTCACGGCTGGATCCTCGCCTTCACCTCGGAGGAGAGCTTGTCCATGAACTCGTCCAAGGGGAGAGGACCCAGGTCTCCTTCCCTGCGGGAGCGGACCGCTACGGTGGCGGACTCCTCTTCCTTATCGCCCATGATCAGCATGTAGGGAACCTTTTCGAGCTGCGCTTCGCGGATCTTCTTGCCGATCTTCTCCTCGCGGGCATCGGTCTCGACGCGGTATCCGGCTTCCTTGAGGCGCGCGGCGACCCTGTCGGAGTATGCGACGTGGCGGTCGGAAATCGGAAGCATCTTGACCTGGACGGGTGCAAGCCAGGCCGGGAAGGCACCGGCGTACTTCTCGATCAGCAGCGCGAGGGTGCGCTCGTAGCAGCCGATGGAGGTGCGGTGGATGACGAAGGGGAACTTCTTCGAGCCGTCGCTGTCGGTGTATTCCATGCCGAAGCGCTGGGCCAGCTGGAAGTCGATCTGGATGGTGATCAGCGTATCTTCCTTGCCGTGGACATTGCGGATCTGGATGTCGAGTTTGGGGCCGTAGAAGGCGGCCTCGCCATCGGCTTCCTTGTAGTCGATCTTCAGGTGGTCGAGGATCGATTTCATGAGGTTCTGCGCCTTGTCCCAGTCCGCAGCTTCGCCGATGTACTTGGCGGTGTCGTTGGGGTCCCACTTGGAGAAGCGGTAACTCACGTCGTCGCTGAGTCCGAGTGCATCGAGCATGAAGCGGGCGAGGTCGACGCAGCCACGGAACTCGTCCTCGAGTTGGTCGGGCGTGCAGGCGAGATGGCCCTCGGAGATCGTGAACTGGCGGAGGCGGATCAAGCCGTGCATTTCACCGGAGGTCTCGTTGCGGAACAGGGTCGAGGTCTCGTTGAGACGCATGGGCAAATCGCGGTAGCTGCGCGCCTCGTTCAGGTAGACCTGGAACTGGAACGGGCAGGTCATGGGCCTCAGTGCGAGAGCCTCTTCGCCCTTCTCCTCGTCTCCGATGACGAACATGCCGTCGCGGTAGTGGTCCCAGTGCCCGGAGATCTTGTACAGGTCGCTCTTGGCCATGAACGGGGTCTTGGTCAACTGGTATCCGCGCTTCTCCTCCTCGTCCTCGACGAAGCGTTGGAGGAGCTGGACGATCTTGGCGCCCTTGGGCAGCAGGATCGGGAGTCCCTGACCGATATAGTCGACGGTGGTGAAAAGCTTGAGTTCGCGGCCCAGCTTGTTGTGGTCGCGGCGCTTGGCCTCCTCGACGGCGTCGAGGTAGGCCTTGAGTTCGGCCTTGTCGGGGTAGGCGGTGCCGTAGATGCGCTGCAGCATCTTGTTCTTCTCGCTACCGCGCCAGTAGGCGCCGGCTGCGGAGGTGAGCTTGAAGGCGCGGACGGCGCTGGTGTTCTGGATATGGGGTCCGGCGCACAGGTCGGTGAACTCGCCCTGCTTGTAGAAGGAGATCGCGGCATCGGCCGGGAGGTCGTCGATCAGCTCGACCTTGTAGGGTTCGCCCTTTTCGAGCATCAAGGCGCGCGCCTCGGCACGGGGCAGTTCGAAGCGCTCGACCATCAGGTGCTCGCGGACGATCTTCTCCATCTCGGTTTCAATCGCGGTGAGATCTTCGGGTGTGAAGGAGCCTTCGTGGTCGAAGTCGTAGTAGAAACCGGTCTCGATGGTGGGACCGATGGCGAGCTTCGTATCGGGGTACAGACGCTTGACCGCCTGGGCGAGGATATGCGAGGCGGTGTGGCGGAAGGCGTCCTTGTAGGCTTCGTCCTGGAAATCCGGCATGGCTGGGGTCCTCCTGTCGCTGTGCGGGTGGCGGGTTCGGTTCATAGAATTATACTCCGCGCCTGCACGACAGGCAACGATGCCTAGCCCACGCAGACGAGGTCCTTGATCGCGTCGTAGCGGCTCTGCTTGATGCCGGAGACCTTCATCAGGTCCTGCGTCTTCGTGAAGGGTCCGTTCTTCTCCCGATAGACCACGACCGCGGCCGCCGTGCTCGGACCTATGCCGGGCAGCGCGTCCAGCTGGGCCACCGTTGCCGTATTCACATCGATGGGCGCGCTGCTCTCCCCTTCCCCTCCACCGTTTTCCGGGAGCGAGACCTGGTCGGTCACCACGACGGCCGCACCGGCACCGCTCTCCCCTGCCGTTCCCCCAGGCACTCCCGGCGAAGTCTCCGGAGCGCGCTCCCCGATGCGGATCAGCAGGCTCTTCTCGATTTTCCAGACCCGGTTGATCCGGTCGACGTCGGCCGCTTGCGTGAAGCCACCGGCCAAACGGATGAGCTCGTCCAGGCAGGAACCCTTCGCCAGAACGTAGATTCCAGGATGCAGCACCGCCCCGACGATCTGTACCCGCAGCAACTCCGGCGTCGGCGAAGGGCTTCCCATCGCGGCGGCACCCGGCGATGCCGCCCCCCACGTCACGCCCCCGTTCGGGTCCGCCCCGACGACGACCGACGTGCCGTCGCGCGTGTCCGCGAGTCCCTGCCAGGCGGCGTAGCCGGCCGCGAGCAGCAGGAGCAGCGCCACGCCGGCCACCTTCCCGCCCTTCTCGCGCAACAAGGTCCCCAGGCCGCTCGCCGAGTCTTTTGCCTTCACACTCTCCGCACGATGTCCGCGCGCCTCTGCGTCCGGTCCATCCCGTCGCAACGGTATTCCGCCCATGCCGTTTCCTCCCCATTCGCTCGACTGTCCAAATCGTCGCCTCCAGGGCCGCTTCCTCCCATCATGGCAAGGCAAAGGAGGGGCTGGCGGCCCCTCCTTGCGACGGAAGTCGACGGAATGCGACGTTCTAGGACGAACGGGGCGTATTTTCAGCCCTGCGATGGATATCGGATCACGTGATTCTGTTCCGGATCAGTCGCCGTGAACCGTCGCTTCGCGCATGGGCTCGGTCGCGCCGCGGCGTCTCGTCCAGAGGCGCTCGAGGTTGTAATATGCGCGGTCTTCGACATGGAAGACGTGCACGATCACGTCCTTGTAGTCGAGCAGCACCCAGCGGCAGCTCTCGTAGCCCTCGACGTGGTCGACCTCGATGCCGTCCTCGTTCTTCAGGCGGAACTGGACTTCCTCCGCCAGGGCGCGGATGTGGGTCGTGGACGTGCCCGTCGCGAGGATGAAGCGCTCGGTGAGCTGCGTCTGCGCCGCGACGTCGATCACTTCGACCGCCTGGGCCTTCTTGTCTTCGAGGATGCCGCGGATGCGGCTGGCGAATTCGTCTATGTTCAAGTCAGGTTTTCTCCTTTCGTTCCGGTCCGGCGATTCCGCCGACCCGGTCGGCCATTCCTTCTTCCAGCCAGCGGCGCGCCGCCGTCGAGTCTGGATGCAGATGCTTCTCCTTGTCCCTCAGATATTCTTCGGTGAACTTCAACAGCGCCAATACGGCGCCGTCGAGGTCGTCGGCCGCGGCGCGGAGGTCCTCCACGCTGGGGAAGCACCGCGTCGGTTCGATCTTGTCGGCGAGGAAGAGCACCTTGTCCAAGGTGTTCATTCCGGGGCAACCCGTGGTGTGGTAGCGGATGGCGTGCAGGATCTCCGGGTCCGTGATCCCGAAGGTCTCTTCGGCGATTCGAGCGCAGAGTGGGGCATGGAGCAGTTCGTGGCTGTCCAGGGTCATCTCGTCCAAAGGGGGCGACATGCGCCGGGCATATTCCTGCTCGGCCTCCGGCGGGAGGGACTTGGCACAGTCGTGCAGCAGGCCGGCCAACGCCGCTTTCGAAGGGTCCACGCCATTCAGGAGACCCAGCCGCACGGTCTCGGTCATGCAGCACAGCGAGTGCCGCAGGCGCGAGGGGCCGAGCGCGGTGAACAGGCGACGCTCGAAGCCGGCCAGCCGATCCATGGTCTCGTGCGGAACCGCGTCCAGCGGATTCACGTCCGGGTAGAGCGCGTGCTTGCGGATATACGCGAGTACAGGCGCGGGTAGACGGTCCCGAAGATCCGCGCCGGAGCGGAGTGCCTCCCGAAGGGATGTGGCGCTGACGTCCGGAGTGTCGGCGTCGAAGACCTCGATGCGGGCGCCGAACAGAGTGCGCAGCTCGTTGGCGCGGGTGTCGACATCGGCACGTCGGAAGCCTGGGCGCATGGCGAGGTACAGCACGCTCTCGGCGAACACCTGATCCGGGAATCGCCAGGAGCGGATGTCGAAGACGATATCGGCTCCGACGACCAGATACAGGGTCGCGTCGGGCCCGAAGCGGCCACGAAGGGAGCGGAGGGTGTCGATGGTGTAGGTGGGGCCCTCGCGGCTCATCTCGGCGTCGGATACGGAGACTCCGGGTTCTCCGGCCAGGGCGGCCGCCGTCATGAAGTAGCGGTGGGCGGCAGGAGTCATGCGCGTGGAATCCTTGTGAGGAGGCGAACCGGCTGGAATCACGACAAGGTGATCCAGCCGCCCGGCCGAGAGGGCGGAACGGATCAGCGTTAGGTGGCCGCTATGGAAAGGGTCGAACGAGCCTCCGAAGATACCTACGTGCATGCATGGCTCGGGCGGGTGGGCGGCAGGTCAGCCCGCTGTCCGTCCGATATCCTTCCTGAAGTGCATCTGTGGAAAGGAGATCCTGCTTGCCCCATCATACGCTCGGAGGATGGCCGTTTCAAGTTCGTCCGCGAGGGCGGTCACGCCGAGGACCCGTCCGCCGGCCGTCTCATACACTGCCTGACCGATGCGGCCGTGGGGTATGCGGGTTTCCGGGCGACCCATGGCAATCCTTTTCTCGAGGTGGACGCCTTCTGCAAAGCGCGTGCCGGCATGGAAGACCAGGGTGTCGGGCAGCGCGGCGGCCTCCTCGATTCCGGAGATGGGAAGCCCGGTCTCATAGTGCCCCGGGTACCCGCCCGAGGCGAGGACGACGCAACAGGTGACGGCGGGACTCCAGCGGAGGGTCAATTCGTGCAGACGTCGGTCGATCACGGCCTCGACGATGTCGAGCAGATCGGTCTCGAGGCGCGGCAGGACAGCCTGGGTCTCGGGGTCCCCGAACCGCGCGTTGTACTCGATGACCTTGGGACCCTCCTTCGTCAGCATCAACCCGAAGTAGAGGACGCCCTGGAAGAGCCTTCCCTCCTTGCGCATGGCGTCGACCGTGGGCTGGAGGATCGCGTCCATCAGGTACTTCTCGGTCTCCGGGGACAGGTCGGCGCCTGGGGAGACGGCGCCCATGCCCCCAGTATTGGGGCCTTCGTCGCCGTCGAGGGCGCGCTTGTGGTCGCGGGAGGAAACCATGGGGAGGATGGTCCGGCCATCCGTGAACGCGAGGACGGTGAGTTCGGGACCCTCGAGGAATTCCTCCACGACGATGCGCGAGCCCGCCTCGCCGAAGAGCTGTGCGCCCATCATGGCGCGGACGGCATCCTCGGCCTCCTGCGTGGTGCGGGCGACGACGACGCCCTTTCCGAGCGCGAGCCCGTCGGCCTTGACGACGATGGGGGCGGGGTGGGTCGCGAGGTACGCGAGGGCGGGGCCGGGCGCATCGAAGACCTCGTATCCGGCCGTCGGGATTCCATAGCGCTTCATCAGGCCCTTCGAGAAGATCTTGCTGGCTTCCAGGATGGCTGCGTTGCGGCGAGGGCCGAAGGCGCGGAAGCCAGCGGCCTCCATGGCGTCGACCATGCCGAGCGCAAGGGGGTCGTCCGGGGCGACGAAGACGAGATCGGGGTGGTTGGCGCGGGCGAAGGCGACCATGCCGCCGATGTCCTTGGCGGCGATGGGCACGCACTCCGCGAGGGATGCGATGCCGGCATTGCCCGGGGCGCACCAGATATGCTCGACGCGTGGGCTCTGGGCGAGCTTCCAGACGATGGCGTGTTCGCGGCCTCCGCCGCCGACGACGAGGATCCTCATGTCAGGAGTTCCCTTTCCTGCACGTCAATGCCAGAAGTGGCGCATGCCGGTGAATCGCATGGCCAGACCGAGTTGGTCGCAGGCCTCGATGGACTCCGCGTCGCGCAGGGAGCCGCCGGGCTGGACGATGCACGCGATGCCTGCGGCGGCCGCCGCCTCCACGCAGTCGCTGAACGGGAAGAACGCGTCGGAGGCCATGACGGCACCCTGGGAGCGGTCACCGGCACGCTCGGCGGCGATCTTCACCGAGGTGATCCGATTGGGCTGCCCCGCCCCGATGCCGACGGTCTGGAGATCCTTCGCCATGACGATGGCGTTGGACTTGACGTGCTTCACGACCTTCATCGCGAATGCGAGATCGGCCTCGAGACCTGGGTCGACGGGTTTCGTCGTGACGGTCTTGACTGCGGTGTCATCGACGACAGCGGCGTCACGGTCCTGGACGAGAAGTCCGCCATGGACGCGCTTGAAATCGACGTCGCCCGACGGGAGGGGCTGGGAGAGGCCGGGAAGGACGAGGAGCCGCAGGTTCTTCTTCTTCGAAAGGATGGTCAGGGCGGATTCGCTGAAGGAGGGCGCCACGACGACCTCGAGGAAGACCTTGTCCATCTCCCCGGCGGTGGCTTCGTCGATTTCTCGGTTCGCGGCCACGATGCCGCCGAAGATGGAGACCGTGTCGGATGCATAGGCCTTGCACCAGGCCTCGAGGAGGGTCTCTCCGCAGCCCACGCCGCAGGGGTTCGCATGCTTCACGGCGACGACGGTGGGTGCGTCGAATTCGCGCAGCAGGTCCAGGGCCGCATCGGTATCGACGATGTTGTTGTAGGAAAGCTCCTTGCCGTTCACCTGGGTGGCCTCGGACAAGGCGCCGGCGGCGGGAATCGCGTTGCGGTAGAAGACGGCTTTCTGGTGCGGATTCTCTCCATAGCGGAGTTCCTGGACCCGGTCGAAGGTCAATGTCAGCGAGGAGGGTGCGGATGCAGCGCCGGACTGGCGGCGGAGGTAGTCCGCGATGAGCGCATCGTAGGCGGCCGTGTGCTCGAAGACCCGGGTCGCGAGGCGGAAGCGGGTCGCGGGGGTCGTATCGCCACCGTTTTCGCGTATTTCCGCCAGCACGACGGCATAGTCTCCAGGGTCGGTGACGACGGTGACATCGGGATGGTTCTTGGCCGCGGCGCGCAGCATGCTCGGTCCGCCGATGTCGATGTTCTCGATGCAGGTCGCGAGGTCGGCGCCGGGCGTCATGACGGTCTTCTTGAAGGGATACAGGTTGATGACGACGAGGTCGATGGGACCGATGCCGAGATCGGCGATTCGGGCCATGTGCTCGGGGTTGGAGCGGACCGCAAGGATGCCGCCGTGGATCTTCGGGTGCAGGGTCTTCACGCGGCCGTCGAGGCATTCGGGGAAACCCGTGAGATCGGAGACGTTGCGCACCGGGACGCCTGCATCGGAAAGCGCCTTCGCCGTGCCTCCGGTCGAGACGAGCTCGACGCCGAGGCGGGAGAGTTCCTTCGCGAAGTCCACGAGGCCGGTCTTGTCCGAGACGCTGAGGATGGCACGACGGATCATGTGGATTCCTCCTATGGGTTGATTTCCGTTCCTTGCGGGGCGGTTCGGAACGTTCCGGTCGATTCAGGCAGGACGACGACGCGCCGGCCTTCGACGCGGAGACGTCCCTGGGCGAACAGACGCACGGCTTCAGGCAGGAGCTCCTGCTCCGCCTGGACCATGACGCGGGCCTGGAGGGCTTCGGGGGTGTCGTCGACTTGGACCTCGACCGCCTTCTGAAGGACGATCGGGCCGTGGTCGTAGGACTCGTCGACGAAGTGGACGGTAGCGCCCGTGACCTTCACCCCGGCCTCGAGGACGGCGCGGTGCGGGCGGATTCCGTACATCCCTTCTCCTCCGAACGCGGGCAGGAGCGCGGGGTGGACGTTGAGGATGCGGTCGCGGTAGGCGTCGATGACGCCTGTCCCGAGGAAGGAAAGGAAGCCGGCGAGGACGACGAGGCCGACGCGATAGCGGGCGAGAAGGCCCAGGACGAGTTCGTCGAAACCTTCAGGGGTCGCGCATTCGGACCGTACGGCGTGTTCGACCGGGATGCCGGCGACGGCGGCGCGCTGTTCGGCGAAGCAGCCTCTGCGGCTGGACAGGACGAAAGCGATGCGCACGCCGGGGAGGCGTCCGTCGGCGATTCGATCGAGGAGGGCCTGCAGGTTGGTCCCGCCTCCGGAGACGAAGACGGCGATGTCCAGCATCAGCGCTCCTCCTTGAGACCACCGAGGCCGCGGAAGGGAGCGGTCTGGCGGGAGGGGACGCCGGCCGGGAAAGTGCCGTCGAAGCAGGAGGCACAGAGTCCTCCCCGGAGACCGAGGGTCGAGGCGCGAAGTCCATCCAGACTGAGATAGCCCAGACTGTCCGCACCGATCATGGTCCGGATCTGGTCGACGTCCATGTCCGCCGCCGACAGTTCGGCCTGGGTCGATATGTCCACACCGTAGAAGCACGGGAAGACGACCGGAGGGGAGGCGATGCGGACGTGTACCTCCTTGGCGCCTGCGTCCTTCAACAGGGTGACGATCCGGCGTGTGGTGGTGCCGCGGATGATGGAGTCGTCGACCATGACGAGTCGCTTGCCTTCGACGGAACGCCGCAGCGCGGAGAATTTCAGACTGACGGACAGCTCTCGCTGGATGGTCGTGGGCTGGATGAAGGTACGGCCGACATAGCGGTTCTTCAAGAGCCCGGAGCCGTAGGGAATGCCGGACTGGCGCGAGTATCCTATGGCGGCGACGATGCCGGAGTCCGGCGCGCCGATCACGAGGTCCGCGTCGGCGGGACTCTCGGCGGCGAGGGTGTGGCCGGCGGAGAGGCGGGACTCGTAGACCGAGGCGCCGTCGAGGAAGCTGTCGGGGCGGGAGAAATAGACGAACTCGAACAGGCACAGTCCGCCTGCCGCGGGGGTGGACGCCGCGGGGAGAATGCCCGGGATGGAGAGCTGCACCTGGACGGGGGCGGGGCGGAAGATCTCCGAGGCGAGTCCGGCGGAGGTCAGCGTGACGATTTCACCCGGTGCGACGTCGCGGACGAATTCACCGCCGACGGCGTCGATGGCGCAGCTCTCGGAGGCGAGGACGAACGCGTCGCCGACGCGCCCGATGCACAGGGGACGGATGCCGTGGGGGTCGCGAACGCCGAGGGTCCGGTCGGGGGACAGGATCACCAGCGCATAGGCGCCCGTGACTTCGGACATCATTCGCTGCACGGCGTCCTCCAGCCGCTTGTCCTTGATCCGGTTGCGGGCGAGGAGGGTGAGCATGAGCTCGGCGTCGGAGCCGGTCTCGAAGATCGCGCCCTGTGCCTCCAGCTTCAACCGCAGTTCCTCCGCGTTGACGAGGCTGCCGTTGTGGGCGAGAGCGAGCTGGCCGCTGCGGGAGTCGATCACCATCGGCTGCGCGCTCGCGACGCCGTGGTCGCCCTGCATGGGGTACCGGACGTGGCCGATGGCGGCGTGGCCGGTCATGAGGTTCAGGGTCATGTCGTTGAAGACCTCGACGACGAGGCCCTTGTCCTTGTGGCAGAACAGCGAGCCGCCCTGGTTGACGGCGATTCCGGCGGATTCCTGACCGCGGTGCTGGAGGGCGAAGAGTCCGAAGTAGGCGGAACGCGCCGCATCGGTCATGTTTCCGGCTGGATCGTGGACGGCGAAGACGCCGCAGGCTTCCTGCGGCTTGTCGCTGCGCACGGTCATCCGCGCATCTCCGCGAGCTTGGCCTGAAGGCGGCGGTCTCGCTCGTCGACCGAACGGACGAGTCCGGCCTTGTAGTCCATGACCTTGTCGGCGAGAGCGGGGTTTCCCGTGGCGAGGATCTGCGCGGCGAGGATGGCGGCGTTGACGGCTCCGTCGATCGCGACGGTAGCGACCGGCACGCCCTGGGGCATCTGGACGATGGCGAGGAGGGCATCGAGTCCGTCGAGGGCGCCCGTCTTCACGGGGATGCCGATCACGGGCAGCGCGGTGAAGGCGGCCAGCACGCCGGGCAAGTGCGCCGCAAGGCCAGCCGCGGCGATCAGGCATCCGAAGCCGCGGGCGCCAGCGGAACGCGCGAGTTCCGCGGCCCTCTCGGGCGTTCGGTGGGCGGAGCAGACCACGCCTTCATATTCGATGCCGAAGTCGGAAAGAGTCTTGAAACAGGGCTCCATCACGGGGAAATCGGAGTCGCTCCCCATCACGACCAGAACCTTGAGAGGTTTCATCGCGTCCATGCCATTCCTCCCCCGGAGGTCTTCCGGAACCTTCGGTCGACTTGGGGGCTGCCCTGTCACCATGGGAGAGAACGGCCGGAAAAAGAAAATACGCGGCAGTCCCTGCAACGTTTCCGCAAGGGACTGTCCTTCTCCGGTCCGACCCCCATAGCCAGGCGAACCACGGTCGCCGGTAGAAACGTCCGAACCGAGCGCGCGTCGTGGGTTCCCGCCCGCAGCCTCCGGACCTATATGGGCTCGTACGGCAACCCTTCCCTCGCGAAAGGGCGGCTGCCTTGTCGAACACCTTTACAATAGCAATCCTTGGACGGGGAAGTCAATCGACGGAATGGAGAATCGTCAGCTCTCCGCGGGCGCGGCGGAAGGCGCAGGCGCGGCGGGTGCCGGGTCCTTGCGCAGGACACCGGCGTCGTGGGAGGGCTGGATGGTCTCGCCGGGCTCCAGCACGAGAAAGCGCTCGTCGTCCCAGCGCCCCTCGAGGAAATCCTCGAACAGGGAGTTGTCGGCCGGGAGTTCCTCGTATTTCCAGTGCAGCCAATCCGCCGCCTGCTTCGTGTATTCCTTGTAGGGGGCGTCGTCGACGAAGGACTGGTCGATGTGCGCGGCGTTCGAATACTCCTTGAACCACCCCTGCTCCATCTCCATCAGATACTCGGCGTTGTCCTCGCCGTAGCGGTCGACGTAATAGGCGAGCGTGGCCTCATATCGCGCCTGGCTGGGCTGCGTCCCGGTTTCGATCCACCCCGCGTTGTACCAGTAGGTGCCGGGGTGCGTGTCGAAGTAGTCGCGGTAGCGTTCCTTGGAGCCGAGGAACATGGTGATGCAGTCGTGTCCGCGGGGCACGACCAGCCGGCTCTTCTTCGCCGAGATGCCGGCGATGCCGTTCGAGCAGAGGCCATAGCCGACGAGGATGGCCTCGTATCGGCCGTCGGCCTCGTCCACGGCCTTCTGGAGCTCGCTGCGCAGCACGTCGGGCGTGTCGTGCAGACCCTGCTCGAGGAACACCAGCTGGAAGGCGCTCTTCGACTTCGCTGCGAAATGGCTGAGTTCTCGCCACATCACATGGCAGGCGATGATGCAGTAGGTCGGAATCGGAAAATTGCCGCGGGGGACGGTGCGGGTGAAGGTGTTCATGGGCGGGCTCCTCCGTCGGGTTTCTCCGGCGTTTCGTCGATTCGGGCAGCGAGACGGCGCGCGGCATCCTGCAACGGGATGCCGGTCTGGGCCGCATGGCGCTTCAGGTCCTCATACTCCGGGGAGGCCTTGCCGACATCTCCCCAGGACGCATGCTTGATGCGGACGGGGCCGGTCTCCGTGTCGAGGGTGGTGGTGGTGCGGGTCATGACATGCCGGTCGGTCTCGCGGCGGCGAACCCCGATCGTGCCGGTCTCGGCAAAGAGGAGGCGGACCATGCGCGTCTCGTCGGTAGGTCGGCAGACCACCGTCACGAGGACGGCGGGGCGCCATTTCTTCATGAAGGCCGGCACGAAGGCGACGTCCAGCGCGCCCTCCGCCATGAGGCGCTCCGCGGCATAGCCGAGGATCTCGGGGGTCGAGTCGTCGATCTGGCACTCCAGCACGACGGCTCGGTCGGTGAAGCCCGGGAGCCCGAAGACCGGCGCCGAGGCCGATCCGACCGCGGTCGGCTCTTCCGGCATGTCCTCGCCGAGGAAGACCCGCAGGGCGTTGAGGCGGCCGATGTCGCGGGTGCCGAAGCCGAAGCCGGAGCGGTCGATGCGCATGGCGGGCAGCGGGCCGAAGGAGGACGAGAGGACCTTGGCGATTCCCATCCCCGTCGGCGTGACGAGTTCGGTGTCTGCCGTGCCCGTCCGATAGGGGATTCCCGTACCCTCGAGCATCTTCATGACCGCGGGAACCGGGACGGGAATCACGCCGTGGCGGCTGGGAATCGTGCCGGAGCCATCGGACAGCGGCGAGCACACGATGCGGTCGACGCCGAGGAGGACGAGAGCCGCGATGCCGCCGACGATGTCGACGATGGAGTCGACGGCGCCGACTTCGTGGAAGTGGATCTCCGCGATGGGTTCGCCATGCACGGCGGATTCCGCCTTGGCGATCTCGAGGAACACGGCCTGGGCGCCTTCGCGGACCTTCGGGGAGAGGGGCGCCGCGTCGAGCATGGCGGCGATCTCCGCATAGGAGCGGCCGTGCGCATGGTCATGGTCGGCAGCGTGGCCGTGGGCGTGGACTTCGGACGCGCCGTGACCGTGGTCATGCACGTGCTCCTCGACCAGATGGACTCGGAAGGCCGTGCCGACGATGCCGGTCACGGTGCGCTTCTCGGCTTCGATGCGATATCCATGGACGGGCAGGGCGGCGAGCTCGGCCTTGATGGATTCGACGGAAACGCCGAGGTCGATCAGGGCGCCGAGGAACATGTCCCCGGAAATGCCGGAGAAGCAGTCCAGATAGAGTGTCTTTCCCATGGGTCCTCTTCCCTCCCTCAGGCGTCCGCGGCTGGGTGGAGCATGCGGCAGATGGTGGCCGCCATGTACCCGGCGCCGAAGCCGTTGCCGATGTTCATCACGGACACGCCGCTCGCGCAGCAGTTGAGCATGGCGAGGAGCGTCGCGAGTCCATCGAAGTTGGCGCCGTAGCCGACCCCTGAAGGCACGGCGAAGACCGGCCGGTCGACGAGTCCTCCAAGGACGCTAGCAAGTGCGCCCTCCATGCCGGCGACGACGATGATGACTTCGGCCGCGCGAATCTCCTCGATCACGGAGAATAGACGGTGGATGCCGGCCACGCCGACATCGAAGTAGCGGTCGACGCGATTGCCAAGGGCTTCGGCCGTGACGGCGGCTTCCTCGGCGACGGGCAGGTCGGCGGTGCCAGCCGAAACGACGGCTACGCGGCCCCTGCCGTACGGCACGGGGTGGCGCAGGACGGTGATGACGCGGGCGTCCGCATGGTATACGGCGTCGGGCGCGACCGAAAGGACGGCCTCGAAGGCGGCCTCGTCGGCGCGGGTCGCGATCAGATTGGCCCCACGGCCGAGGAGGCTCGCGGAAATCGCGGCGATATGGGAGGGCTTCTTCCCTTCCGAGAAGATGACCTCGGGAAACCCGCTGCGCGCCGTGCGGGCGTGGTCGACCTTGGCGAAGCCGAGGTCTTCGGAGGAAAGGGAGCGGAGCTGGGCAAAGGCGTCATCCGCTCCAAGGCTGCCGGAAGCCAGGTCGTCGACGACCCTGCGGATCCTTTCGTCGTTCGATTCGGGCATCGCGTGTCCACCCATGTCGCGAACCTGCTTCCTACTTCTCGTTCTTCATGCCGGCGAGGAACGCCTGGATGAAGCCGTCGAGTTCGCCGTCCATGACGGCCTGCACGTCCCCCGTCTCGTAGCCGGTGCGATGATCCTTCACCATGGTGTAGGGCATGAAGACGTACGAGCGGATCTGGCTCCCCCACGCGATCTCCATCTGGATGCCCTTCAGGTCCTCGATCTTCTCCATGTGCGCTTCCATGGCCAATGCATACAGCTTGGACTTGAGCATGGTCATGGCGGTCTCGCGGTTCTGCACCTGGGAGC
Organism: uncultured Oscillospiraceae bacterium; assembly: GCA_964579735.1. GTDB lineage: Bacteria > Bacillota > Clostridia > Saccharofermentanales > UBA5734 > CAILLO01. The sequence goes on from CAZOHH010000017.1 coordinate 17,632, forward strand.
GCTCGGTCTGGCAGGTGACCACGCATCCCGTGGGGATGTGCGTGATGCGGATGGCGGACTCGGTCTTGTTGATGTGCTGGCCGCCGGCGCCCGAGGCTCGGTAGGTGTCGACGCGGAGGTCCTCGGAGCGGATTTCGATCTTGATGTCGTCATCGAGTTCGGGCATGACCTCGAGCGAGGCGAAGGAAGTGTGCCGCCGTCCGGAACCGTCGAAGGGGGAGATCCGGACCAGCCTGTGGACCCCCTTTTCGGAGCGCAGATTGCCGTAGGCGTTCTCGCCCTGGACCATGAACGTGATGCTCTTCAGCCCCGCCTCGTCGCCTTCGAGCACGTCGGTCACCTTGACCGTGTATCCCTTGCGTTCGGCCCAGCGCATGTACATCCGATAGAGCATCTCGACCCAGTCCTGGGCCTCGGTGCCCCCTGCGCCGGCATGAAGCGAAAGGATGGCGTTGTTGCGGTCGTAGGGCTCGGTGAAGAGGGTCTCGAGGCGTAGTCTTTCGAAGTCCGCCTGCAGTTCCTTCATTCCGTCGGCCACTTCGGTCGCGACGCCGAGGTCCTCGGCCTCGGAGCCGAGTTCGCACAGCACGAGCAGGTCCTCGCGACGTCCTTCGATTCCGCTGAATCGCTTCACCTTCTCCTGAAGACGGCGGATGCGCTGCTGGGTCTGCTGCGCCTTCTCGACGTCATCCCAGAAACCGGGTTCCTGAGCCCGGGACTCCAGTTCGGAGGCTTCCTCGAGGGCGCGTTCGATATGAAGGGCTTCTCGGAGCAGGCGGGTATCTTCGGCCATCCGCTCCAGTTCGAGGCGGTAGGAGTCGAACTCAAACATGGAGGATCCTCCGGGAGGTGAAGCGCTGGAGGCGGATCATGGCCTCCTCGATGCTCTCGATGGAATAGGCGTAGCAGATGCGGCAGAATCCCTCTCCGGCCTCGCCGAAGGCATTCCCCGGGACGACCGCGACCTTTTCCTCGGTGAGGAAGGTCTCGCAGAATTGCGTGGAGGTCAGACCGGTCGCACGGATATCCGGGAAGACGTAGAAGGCGCCGAGCGGGTCGAAGCAGGACAGGCCTGCCTTGCGGACGGCGGCGACGACGACGCGGCGGCGGCGGTCGTACTCCTCGACCATGGCGGCGACGTCGGCGTCGCAGCTGCGCAGGGCTTCCGTGGCGGCGTACTGGGCCGTCGTCGGGGAGCACATGATGGCGTACTGGTGGATCTTGTTCATCGCGGCGAGGATATACGCGGGTCCACAGGCGTATCCGATGCGCCAGCCCGTCATGGCGTAGGCCTTGGAGAAGCCGCCGACGTAGACCGTGCGGTCGCGCATCGAAGGGAAGGAGGCGATGCTGGTGTGCACGGCGGGCGCATAGGTCAGCTCGGCGTAGAGTTCGTCCGTGATGACGATCGCATCGGTTCCCTCGAGGACGGAGACGATTTCGGCGAGCTCGTCGCGCGACATGACGGCGCCGGTGGGGTTGTTCGGGAAGCCGAGCACGATCGCCTTCGTGCGCGGGGACAAGGCCTTGCGCAGGCGGTCGGGGTCGAGCTTGAATCCATCCTCCGCGAGACACGGCACGCTGACGACGGTCGCGCCGGACAGCACGGCGCACGACAGATAGGAGACATAGCACGGTTCAGGGACGATGACCTCGTCCCCGGGATTCACGAGGGCGCGGAGCGCGAGGTCGATCGCCTCGCTGCCGCCCACGGTCACGACGGTCTCGGTATCGGGGTCGTAGGAAAGAGCGAATCGGCGGTCGAGGTATCGGCAGATCTCCTGGCGCAGGTCCTTGAAGCCCTGGTTGGGCGAGTAGTGGGTGTGGCCCTGTTCCAGCGACTGGATGCCGGCTTCGCGGATGGGCCAGGGGGTCACGAAATCGGGCTCGCCGATGGAAAGCGAGATCGCGCCTTCCTTCATCTCGTTGACGAGATCGAAGAACTTGCGGATCGCCGAGGGGCGGATCGCCTGCACGCGGTTCGACAGCATCCTTTCCGGGTTCATACGAACAGCGCTTCCTTCTCTTCGTCCGGGCGGGGGTTGAATTCCGTGCCCTGCATCTTGTACTTCTTGAGGATGAAGTGGGTCCCGGTGGAGATCACCGAGGCCAGAGGGGCGATGCGCTCGGAGACGAAACGGGCGACGGCTTTCAGGGTATCGTCCTCGACGATGACCATGAGGTCGAACCCACCGGACATCAGGTAGCAGGACTTGACCTGCGGGTAGCTGTAGATCCTGCGGGCGATGCGGTCGAAGCCCTCGCCGAGCTGGGGCGTGATGCGCACCTCGATCAGCGCGGTCACGGGATCGCGGTCGGTCTTCTCCCAATCCACGACGGCTCCGTAGCCGAGGATCACCTTCTCGCGCTCGAGTGCGGCCACGGTCGCCGAGACTTCCTGCTCGGGGATTCCGGCCATCACGGCGATGCGCTCGGGGGTGAGTCGTGCGTCCTTCTCGAGCAGTTCGAGGATCCTCTCACGTTGTCCCATGGGTTCTTCCTCCTTCGGGAAGTGAAAACCGGGCGACCGCCTTTTCCGCGGTCGCCCGGCCTCTGTCGGAACCGCGGATTCAGATACGGGCGACGCCGGACTTGCGTGCGGCTGCGGAGACGGCGGCGGCGACGGTCGGGCCGACCTTGGGGTTGAACGGCGACGGGATGACGAAGTCGGGAGCCAGTTCGGCATCGCTCACGAGGGAGGCGATGGCGTAGGCGGCGGCAAGCTTCATCTCGTCGTTGATGTCGCTGGCGCGCACGTCCAGGGCGCCGCGGAAGACGCCGGGGAACGCGAGCACGTTGTTGATCTGGTTGGGGAAGTCGCTGCGGCCGGTGCCGACGACCTTGGCGCCCGCGGCCTTGGCGAGGTCGGGCATGATCTCGGGCTTCGGGTTGGACATGGCGAAGACGATGGGGTCCTTGGCCATGGAGCGGACCATGTCCTGGGTGCAGGTGTCGGGACCGGACACGCCGATGAAGACGTCGGCGCCCTTGATGACGTCGGCGAGGGAGCCCTTCTTCATCTTGAGGTTGGAGATCTTGGCCATCTCGGCCTTCTCGGAATTCAGGTCCTCGCGGCCGACGTAGATCGAACCCTTGCGGTCGCAGAGGACGACGTCGGTCAGTCCGCACGCCATCAGAAGGCGGGTGACGGAGATGCCGGCGGCGCCGGCGCCGTTCACGACGACGCTCATGTCCTTCATCTGCTTGCCGGCGAGCTTCAGCGCGTTGATCATGGCGGCGAGCGTGACGATGGCGGTGCCGTGCTGGTCGTCGTGGAAGATCGGGATGTCGCAGGTCTTCTTGAGCTGGCGCTCGATCTCGAAGCAGCGGGGGGCGGAGATGTCCTCGAGGTTGATTCCGCCGAAGCTGCCGGCGAGGAGGGTCACGGTCTTCACGATGTCGTCGACTTCCTTGGAGCGGATGCACAGGGGGAACGCGTCGACGTCGCCGAAGGTCTTGAACAGGACGCACTTGCCCTCCATGACGGGCATGCCGGCTTCGGGGCCGATGTCGCCGAGGCCGAGGACCGCGGTGCCGTCGGTCACGACCGCGACGAGATTCCAGCGACGGGTATAGACATAGGACAAATCGACATCCTTCTGGATCTCGAGGCAGGGTTCGGCGACGCCGGGCGTATAGGCGATGGAAAGGTCGGCCTTGTTCGTCACGGGCGAACGGGAGACGACCTCGATCTTTCCCTGCCAGTCGCGGTGTGCCTTCAGGGCGGCTTCACGGATGTCGGACATGTCGGTTCCTCCTTGTGTTCATGCGGGTTTTTCCGTTGATGGTATCACATCGTCCGCTTGACAGACAAGCAGATGATAGAGCTTTCCATGGAGCCTTCCGAGCATCAGCCAGGACAAGGCGCTGAAGAAAGCGCTGATGACGCCGGTGGCGGCTCCTGTCGTGTCACCCGCCATGAAGGGCAGCGCGACGAGCGTCGTGGGCAGGTTCATGCCCATGACGAGGGTGAGGTCGAGGAAGGCGATGCGCATCTTGTACCGGTTCGTGCGCCTGGCGCTTTCCAGAAGGGATTCGACGACCCCGCGTCCGCCCTCCGTGACGTACAGGGGGGCGAGGGCGATGGCGAAGACCAGGATCACGCTCGGCAGGAAGAAGAGCATCCCGCCGGCCATGACGAGGATTTCGACCAGGATGTAGAGAAGCGCAAGGCGCGGGAGTCTGCGGAGCGTGCGCAGGACGGGTCTTCCGCCGACAAGACCCTTGAGTTCGTCGACGTACATCGTCGCGTAGAAGACGGCGATCAGCATGGACAGCACGGGGGAGATCAGCGTGGCGGAGAGCCAGAGGGCGTCGGAACCGTCGAACTGGAGGACCAGGGCGCGCGTTTGGAGGAGGAGGGTCTCGACGGTGCCAAAGGGGGTGGAGAAGAATGCCTGCAACCCTTTGCCGAGGGGGAGAAGGACGGGCGGGAGGTTGACCAGCAGGCAAAGGAGAAAGAGGACGCGGACCGCCCACTCCCTGCGGAGCTTGTAGAACTTGAGCGCATCGACCAGAAGGGTGAGGCCTCCGCCGATTGGGTCCAATTCCGCCATCCTTCTCTCCGGCCGTTCCGGAGAAGTCCACTAAGCTCCTTCGGCCCCTTCGGGCTCTCCGGTGCCGATCTCGGGCAGGATTCCGTGGAAGACCTCCCGCTGGCCTTCCGCGATGCTCGCCTCGATCCAGGCGAGCACGTCGGGTTCGTCGAGGGCCGCACCTTCGAGTGCTTCGCGGACCTCTTCCGTCGAGAAACGGTACCCGCGGCCGTCCGCGGAGAGTTCGAGCGCGAAATCCATTCCCGGGTCGGAGCGCACCAGAACCGAGAACGTGGCCCCCAGATCTCCGAGAGGGAGCCGGTCGATGTGGCCGATCCGGAAAGTCCCGGAGAGGACGGTTCCCCGTCCGAGCTCGGAATCGATGTGGAACTTCCCGCCCGCCGACTCGGCGGCTTCCTTGAAAAGCGGAATTCCGAGACCGACGGAGCGCGTCGTGCGGGTCGTCGTGAAAGGATCCGTCACGGTGTCGAGGAGCGCCTTGTCCATACCGCAACCATCGTCTTCGATCGCGACCGAAAGGAAATCCGTCCGCAAGTCCACGGAAAGTCTCGTTGAAACATGATGGGCGCGGGCCTTCACGGAATTCCCCAGCAGATCGAGAAGATGGAGCGATAGGTCACGCAAATTATATCACCTGCGCTTTTCCGGCCGCAATGATTCGAGCACCATGAAGATGTCGGTTTTGCCTGAAGAGGATGCGTCGACGTCAAGCAACATGCACGGTTCGAGGATTTCCCCGAGCCTGTGCGCGTCCGAGGACCGAAGGCGTCCGAACGCGGCCAGTGCAGGGTGGCGCAGGAGCAGGCCGGATTCGTCGCAGCCGGCGGAGATTTCGACCCAGCGCAGAGGGAGGTCCGGCGGCACCGCTCCCAGCGTGGCGAGCAAGCTGTTGGACTCGCGGTCCACGTGGGCGGGAACGACCACGCCACCCAGCTCCGCCACCCTTTGGAAGGCCGCGTCGACTCCGATTCCGCTGGCGATGAGCAGAAGGCGCGGCTCCTGGCCGCACGGCTCGTTGTCGAGGTCGAAGAGAATCTGAGGGCCGAAGATCTCCGGACGGTTGGGACGGTCCGGCATGGACGCGCGCACCTCCCGCTCGAAGGCCAGCGCGGTGGGAATGTCGGGGAACAGACAGACGAGGTGTACCTCTTCGGACGTCTCGAGCTCCATCCCGGGGACGGACACGATGCCGGCTTCGCGGGCGAAATGGTCGACGATGGCAAGGTTGCCGCAGGATTGGTGGTCGGTCACGGCGATGACGGCGAGTCCCTTCAACGAGGCCATCCCGACGATGTCGCCAGGCGTCATGGACGCATCGGCGCACGGGGACAGCGCGGAATGGATGTGGAGGTCGACCGGAATCCTCACGGCCGGATCAGACGACGCCGGCGGCGTGCAGCGCAAGGACGGCGCGGCAGGCGTCCACGGGTGCCGAGACGATCGCGACGCCCTTCTCCCTGGCTCGTTCGAGGACTTCCGCGGTCATCCCCGCGTTCTCTGCGACGACGACGCACCCGACCTCGGCGAGGTGGGCCACGGCGACGACGTTGAGGCTGTTCAGGATCGTGATCCATGCGACGTCGGCCCGGGCGCGCGCCATGGCCCAGCTCAGCATGTCGCAGGCGTAGGCGCCGGATACGGGGCGCTGCGCGTCGCCGCAGAGGAGCGTCCACCCGAGTTCCGCGCACAGTTCCCCAACGGTGCGTTTCACGGCTCGCCTGCCTTCGGAACTGCGACGCTCTTGTAGAGTTCCTTCAGCTTGATGACGCAGTCGGTCTCGGTCGCATCGCCCACGGCGATGTCCTCGGCGAGCGCACGGCAGTTTGGCGCGCCGCAGGCACCGCAGTCCAGACCCGGGAGACCCTTGAGGACGGACTCCATCGCCTCGAATTTCCGCAAGGAGGCTTCGATGTCCTCGTCGAGCATCAAGGCGTGGTTCGGGGGGAGCGGGACGGTCCAGCGAAGCGTCGCCGCGGCGTCATCCTCCTCGGCCCGCGTGGGGCGGCCCGTGGCGGCCTCGTCGATGGAGCGCTTGAGGCGGGTGCGCGCGGTGAAGCGGTTCGCAACCGTCAACGGCCCCCCGATGCAGCCTCCGATGCAGGAATTCGCTTCGATGAAGACCACGTCCCGGAGGCGCTCGTTCTCGACCTCCTCGAGGATCTCGATCACGCTGTGGATCCCGTCCACCGCGAGGAACCGGTCGGTGCCCAGTGCAAGCGACTCGCCGCCGATGTTGCCCCAGCGGATGCCGTCGCGGCCCGCGAGATGGCGATTCGTGAAATCCAGTGCGGCGGAGGGAGCCATCTTTTCCAAGCTGGCAAGGATCCGGGGGTAGGCGTCCGTGATGGCGATCACGCCATCGACATCGGTATGCTCGCGGCCATAGGGCTGGTGGGCGGCCGTGCGCTTCGCCGGGCAGGGGGAGATGAAGAATACGCCGATCCGATCGGGCGCAAGTCCTGTCTCCGCGGCCGCCTCGCGTCGGGCGACCGTCGCCGTCGCCTCCATGGGGGAATCGAACGGCACGAGGTTGGCGATCAAGCCGGGGAAGCGCATCTGGACCAGTCGGACGACCACCGGGCAGGCGGACGAAATCAACGGAAGAGCGGTATCGGCACCGGGCTCCCGCAACTCCGCAAGCGTCGCGGCGGTCACGGTTCCGGCTCCCTCGGCCACTTCACGGACGTCGTCGAAGCCGGTGTTCCGAAGGGCCGCGAGGATCATCGCGCGCGTGGCCGGCGGCCCGAACTGGGCATAGAGCGACGGGGAGGCGAGAGCGACGGTGTAGGCATAGCCGCCCAGCAGGTCATAGGAGTCGGTCGTCGCGCTCTTGGCGTGGTGCGGGCACGCGCGGATGCATTCGCCGCAATCGAGGCAGCGGAGTTCGGCGATTCGCGCCTTGCCGTCGCGGACGCGTATGGCCTCCGTGGGGCAGCGCTTGATGCAGTTCGTGCAGCCCATGCACTTGTCGCGGTCCAGTCGGACCGAATGCCTCAATTCCATGTCTTCAGACCTCCCCTGGAGCGCCGGGGACGCCCGTCGGCCGGTGGAAGCGGACGCCGAGGGTGAGCGTCGTTCCGACTCCGACTTCGGTCTCTATGACCATGCTGTCCGCATGGCGCTGGATGTTGGGCAAGCCCATCCCGGCTCCGAAGCCCATTTCCCGGGCCGCGTCGGGCGCGGTGGACCAGCCTTCCTGCATGGCGAGCCCGACATCCGGGATACCGGGCCCTTGGTCGCGGATCACGATGGAGACATGGTCGGCGAATATCTCGATGTCCGCCTCTCCACCTCCGGCGTGGATCACGGCGTTGATTTCGGCTTCATACATGGCGATCGCGGCCCGCTTGACGGCGGCCGGGTCCACGCCCAGCTTGGTCAGGGCTTTCTTCATGCCGCTCGAGGCCTCGCCGGCATAGAGGAAGTCGCCTCCACGGATCACGTAGTGCAGACGCACGGGCAACACGGTTCAGGCGCCCTTCCCGACGATGCCGGCGCCATGGAGGAGTCCGCAGGCCGTGAACATGGGATGTACGGTACGGAGCACGCAGATGCCCTTCTCACGGGCGAGGTCGACCATGGCGGCATCGGGGCGCTTGCCACGCACGAAAACAAGGACGTGGACGTCCATCATCTCGGCGGTACGTATGACCTGGAGATTCACGAGCCCCGTCAGCATCATCTCGTTCGAGGCGCAGGCGAAAGCCATCGCGTCGCTCATGAGGTCGGAGCCGCATGCGACGCGGATCTCCAATCCCATGTCCTTCGCAGGCACGAGGACCTCGGCATCCAGCAGCGCGACGCAATCGGAGAGTTTCATCGGCAAGGCCCCTTTCGTTCAGTCCATGGAATCGGTTTGAACCCTCCGGATTATAGCACCCGCATGAAACCCCTCGCAATGCACGGCCCCCTCTCGCACCGCTGTGCGCGGAATGTCGCGACCGGTCTTGCCTGTGCTCTCTCCCGGTCTATAATGGAAGCCATCGGATCGATTTGGAAAAGGATGGGCGAAGATGAGAAGAACGAAGATCGTATGCACCCTGGGACCGGCCGTGGACAGCGAGGAGATGCTTCGCGAACTCGTGCTCCGCGGGATGAATGTCGCCCGGTTCAATTTCTCGCACGGGACCCACGAGGAGCACAAGGTCCGGGTCGCGATGCTCAAGAAGGTCCGCGTCGAAACCGGCCTGCCGATGCCGATGCTGCTCGACACCAAGGGTCCCGAGATCCGAACCGGACGCTTCAAGGACGGTCGCGCCGAACTCGTCGAGGGTTCCGATTTCCGCATCGTCCACGACGACGTGCTCGGGGACGCCGGCCAATGCTCGATCACCTACAAGACCCTACCCCAGGACGTGAAGAAGGGGTCGCGCATCCTGATCGCGGATGGCCTCGTCGAACTCGAGGTCATCGACGTGAAGGGCCAGGACGTCCATTGCCGGGTCCGGAACGGTGGGACGCTGGGGGACCAGAAGGGCGTGAATCTGCCCGACATCCAGATCCGGCTGCCCTCCCTCACCGAGAAGGACATCGACGACATCCGCTTCGGCGTCGAGAACGGCTTCGACTTCATCGCGGCCTCCTTCGTCCGCAAGGCCGCCGACATCCTCGACATCCGCCGCGTCCTCGACAAGTTCGGCGCACCCGATATCGCCATCATCGCCAAGATCGAGAACCGCGAGGGGCTTCGGAACTTCGACGAGATCCTGAAGGTCGCGGACGGAATCATGGTCGCGCGGGGGGACCTCGGCGTCGAGATTCCCATCGAGCAGGTTCCCGTCGTCCAGAAGACCCTGATCACGAAGTGCTACCGATACGGCAAGCCGGTCATCACGGCCACGCAGATGCTGGATTCGATGATCCGCAACCCTCGCCCGACGCGAGCGGAGGTCAGCGACGTCGCCAATGCCGTGATCGACGGCACGTCCGCGCTGATGCTGTCCGGAGAGACCGCCGCCGGGAAGTACCCGCTCGATAGCGTATCGATGATGGTCGGCATCACCGACGAAGCCGAGGCTTCCATCGACTACTGGAAGCGATTCCGAGACATGTCCTACGAGATGGTCCCGAGCGTGACCAACGCCATCAGCCACGCCACCTGCACGACCGCGATGGACCTGAAGGCCGGTGCCATCGTCACCGTCACCCACTCGGGCCGCACCGCGCGAATGATCTCACGCTTCCGTCCTGCCTGTCCCATCATCGCGACCACGGTCTTCCCGCGCCCCTACCGCCAGCTTTCGCTGTCCTGGGGCGTCCTGCCCTTCCTCGTCGACATGGTGGACACGACGGACCGGATGTTCGACATCGCGCTGGCCAAGGCGCAGGAGTCCGGCCTCGTCGGCATCGGCGACACGGTCGTCATCACGGGCGGCTCCCCCGTCGGGATGAGCGGCACCACCAACATCCTGAAAGTCGCGAGCGTCGGCAGCGTTCTCGTTTCGGGACGGAGCGCCGGCCGCGGCACCGCGACAGGCGAAGCCTGGGTTGTCGACGCGAAGGAACCTGCCATCTTCGAAGGATTCCACGAGGGGTGCGTGCTGGTCGCCGTCGACACGAGCAACGCCATGATGCCTTATCTCCGCAAAGCCTCGGCACTCGTCGTCGAGTCGTCGGATCCGGCCTGCCATGCGGCGACCGTAGGGCTCGCGCTCGACATCCCGGTGGTCGTGGGCGCGGAAAACGCGACCCACATCCTCCGAACGGGGTCGGTCGTCGTCGTCGACGCGGATCGCGGAACGGTCGGGAAAGCCTAGAAGCGCCGCAACTCCCCTAGGGCACCGCGACGCCCCCTAGGGCGCGCTCAACGCGGCCGATGGCCTCAGCCACTCGGAAAAGCGTTGAAAATGGCACGATGCGCGCCCTTGGGGATTACGGTGCAGCGTATGAGCGACTAGCCTTTCATCACTTTCAGCACGGACAATGTCTTCATTCCCTTCGCATCGAGGACGGCCAGTGCACGGCGCAGGTCGTCCTCTGCCACGTCCGACCCCTCTCCGACGACGAAGGCCAGACCGCTCTCGGTCAGGTCCGCCGGACGGAAGACGAAACGGGTTCCGCCGAGAGGGGCGAAGGTTTCCTGGATCAAGCCGTGCGGGTCGTCGGAGGCGGAGTCCGGGTCGAGGCGGACCAGCAAGCGCACCGGAGTCTCGCCGAAGGGGGCGACCACCGCACGGTCGTTGCGATCCCAGAGGTGGTAATGGGGCGTCTTTCCGATATGCATCACGCACTCGGCGACATCCGCGACGACCGCGGAGGCCGTCGGCAGTTTGCCTGCGCCACGCCCGTAGAACATGGCCTGTCCGAGGGCGTTGCCCTCGACGAGGATGGCGTTGAAGACGCCGTCGGCCACGGCGAGTGGGGAACCTATTGGGATCAGCGTCGGCCGGACCTGGGCGTCGAGGCGTCCGTCCTCGAGCCGACGGCAGCTGGCGACAAGCTTGATGCGGGTGCCGAGGGAGGCGGCATAGGCCATGTCGGTCTGGGTCAGGGCGACGATTCCCTCCGTGCGCACATCACGGTAGTCTACGAAATGGTCGAAGGCGATGCTCGACAGGATGGCGATCTTGCGGCATGCGTCATGCCCCTCGACGTCCGCCGTCGGGTCCTTTTCGGCATAGCCCGCTTCTTGGGCTTCCCGCAGCGCCGCATCGAACCCGACGCCCTCCTGCTGCATGCGGGTGAGGATGTAGTTCGTGGTGCCATTCAGGATGCCTGCGATCGAAAGAATCTCATTGGCGGCGAGACATTTGTGGAGCGGGCGGATGATGGGAATGCCGCCGCCCACGCTGGCCTCGAAGAGGTAGCTGATGCCGTTGTCGTGGGCGAGGTCCATGAGTTCCGGGCCGAATGCGGCCACCAGTTCCTTGTTGGACGTGACGACGTGCTTGCCCGCCGAGAGGGCTCGCTTGGTGAAGTCGTAGGCGATGCGGGTGCCGCCGATGGTCTCGACGACGACCCGGATCTCAGGGTCGCCGAAGACCAGTTCGGCGTCCTTGGTCAGGCGGTCTTCGTAGGGGTCGCCGGGGAAGTCGCGCACATCGAGAATCCGCTTGACATGGATATGCTGGCCGGTGTGACGGCGGATGGCGGCGGCGTTCATGTCCACGACTTCGGCGACGCCCGAGCCGACGATTCCGTATCCGAGGATGGCGATCTCGATCATGCGCTTCAGTCCCTCGCCATGATGCGTTGACGGCGAACGCCCTGGATCGCGCCGAGGCGGTCCATGAGCTCTTCGAGGCTGGTTTTCATGCGATCGGTCTCCACGGAGACGGTGACATCCGCGAGACCGTTGATCGGGATGTTCTGGTTGATCGTGAGGATGTTGGCCTTGGCGTCCGCGAGGCAGTTGATGATGCCGGAAAGGATGCCGGGGAAGTCCTCGATGACGAACATCACCGTGACGATGCGGCCTCGGGAGGTCTCGTAGAACGGGAAAAGGGAGTCCTTGTATTTATAGTACGCGCTGCGGGAGATGCCGACGCGCTGGACGGCTTCATTGACGGAATCCGCTTTGCCGGCCGACAGGAGCCGCTTCACTTCCATGACCTTGAGGAAGACCTCCGGGAGAACTTCGGCTTTCACAAGGAAGAATTCGCCTTCGTGCATCGATGTCCCGCCTCCTCAAGATGAAATCCAACTGTTGAAATGTCCTCGGGTGGAGTACAGTTGTTTCTTCGGGATACTATACCATATCCTGTGCGGGGTAGAAAAGCGGTAGGGGGAACCAGCCGCGTACGCATTCGAGTGAGGCGGCATGGGCCGCGTCCAGGAGTCCGGCATTCGAGAACAGGAAGGCCGTCGCTTCCAGGTGGGTGAGCGCGAGGTCGGGAGGACGAACCGTGGACTCCACGGACACAAGACCACCCGTTGCACGGATCGACCAGCGGCCCATTCCGTTGACTTCCAGCACCAGGCTTCCTCCGACCAGGGGAAGGGCTTCGTTCTTCAGCCCTAGGAAAGCCTGGATCGTGCGAGGATAGTCGAAAATCCGGAAGCAACCGCTTCCTTTGATTTCGAGACTTTCACAAAGGCCGTTCAGTTCATGGAACAGGGTGGTCTCGTGGGCATGGACCCGCAAGCGGACGTCCTTCCTCTCGAATCGCTTCAGATAGGCGTCGATGACCCGGTCGGTCTCCCGAGGGTCCACGAGGACCATCTCGTCGATCCTGCCGCGGTCCTTCGAAGCGCACAGGTAGCCTGCAAAGCGCCCTTCCTTCTGGAGAAGGAAAAGCGAATCGATCCAGGACGTGCAGATATCGAGGAAATCCCCATGCCTCCTGACCGCTCGCGCGGTCTGCGCATCATGCAGTGCCAAAGCGGCTTCCAGGCAGGGGTCGGTGACGTCGCGGACCTCGTCGAAGGTGAAATCGGCATGCGAGGAATATCGCACCTGCCTGAAGTTCATGGAGTCGAATCCCAAGTCCGCCGAGATGCCGGAAGGGGTGAACCCCCAGAACTCGTACCGCTGGCGCTGTCCGCCGAGCACGGCGAGGTCGCATCCCTCCGCGGCGGCTTCCGACATGGCGGCATCCATGAGAAGACGCATGAATCCAAGCCCCCTGGAGTCCTTCTCCACGCAGACCGTTCCGATTCCGCGCATCTTCAAGGTCAGGCCGCCGACCTGCATCGCAAGGGGGAAGCTGCCGACGAGGGCCTTGATGCGGCCTTCCACCTTCATCACGTGATGATGCGAAGCCGCCTCCGGACGGTTCCTGTAGAGCTTGGGAAGGAGCGTGGGAAAATCGCAGCCAAATGCGCGGTTCGCGACTTCGATGATTTCTTCGTAATCCTGAAAGGTTCCCTTGGAGATTGAAGGTTCACCATTCATTCCCATACCGTTTCGACGCCTCCGGGTCCTTCGACTTCTCCGATTCGGAGAAGCAGGCAAGAAGCCGCCGTCTCCCCGAAGCCACGGCGCGGTTCGCGGGCCGAGCCGGGATTCAGCAGCAGGAACGAGGAGCCGTCCTCTCGGACGGCGGCCAGCTGACAGGGGCGGTGCGTATGTCCGAAAAGGACGATTTCGACGGGAGGGAGCCTTTGGGCCGCGTGGGCCGTCAGACGGGAGAGCCCTCGTTTGACGTCCTGGAGATGACCGTGGACCAGGAGGAGTCGATGGCCCGCTATCTCGACGATGGCCGAAGCCGGGCATCCGTGGGTGCAGTCGAAGTCGCCGTTGCCACGGACGTTGTGCAGCGGAAGACTGGCTTCCGAGGCGAGGAGCAACGCATCATCGCAGTTGTCCCCGAGGTGGATCAGCGTCTCGACTTCCGGGTGGGCCGCGAGGGTGCGCCTCACGAACGAGAGGTCTCCGTGGGTATCGGACACGACGAGGACCGTGGTCACGGGTGGAGTCCCTCCTCGCGCAGGCGGGCGACCATGAGTCGCAGGGCGCGGCCACGGTGGCTGACCGCATGTTTTTCGGCGGCCCCGAGTTCCGCGGTCGTCTTCCCGAGTTCCGGAAGCAGGAAGACCGGGTCGTAGCCGAATCCTCCTTCGCCACGCATCTCGGAGGCGATCCTTCCCTCGCAGGTGCCGCGGACGGTGAAGGAGGACCCATCGGGGCGGACGACGGCGATCGCGCAGACGAAGCGTGCGGTTCGGGCCTCTTCGGGCACGTCTCGGAGTGACGACCAGAGGAGGGAGATCTTCTCGGGATAGGTCGCGTCCCGGCCCGCGTATCGCGCCGAATGGATCCCCGGTGCACCGCCGAGCGCATCGACGGCAAGGCCGGAGTCGTCGGCCATCACGAAACCGCCGGTGACTGCGTGGACCGCTTTTGCCTTGATCAGTGCGTTTTCCTCGAAGGTCTGCCCGTCTTCCTCGATCTCGCCATCGAACCCGGCTTCCCCCATCGGCACCACCTCGAAGGGAATTCCCTCAAGGATCTCCTTGACCTCGCGGACCTTGTGGGCGTTTCCAGTGGCGAGGATGAATCTCATGGGCCCACCTCGGCGTCGAGCAGCAGTCCGAGCGTGATGCCGGCGCCCGTTCGCGCGACGAGATTCCGATATTCCTTGGCCGCCGCCGGGTCGGGCCGACCCGTGCGGATCGATGTGACGAGGAGGTTCTTGGGGGTGTCGAGAGGCGAAACGTACTCGACGATGGTGGTGGCGTACCCAGCGGCGGAGAGCAGCAGGACACGCATCGCGTCGGTCAGCAGGTCGGCCATCCTTGCGCGGAGAACGCCCTGGGAGACGAGACCGCCCTCGAGTCCGGGCATGCGATAGTCACGGGAGAGAAGCTCCTTCTGGCAGCACGGGACGCAGGCGATGGCGTCCGCACGGGCCCGGATGCCGGTGAACATGGCCAGGTCGGTCGCGGTGTCGCAGGCGTGGAGACTGATGACGAGCTGCGGCGTCTCGCCGGGGTCGAGCAGGTAGTCGTTCAGATCCTGGACGCGGAACTCCATGTTGCGGTAGCCCAGGCGAGCGGCACGTTCCCGTGAGGCGGTGATGACGCCCTCGGACAGGTCGAGCCCGAGGAAGCGGCATGCGTGCCCCAGCTTCTCACGGATGTACCAGTTCAGCACGAAGGAGAGGTAGGACTTCCCGCAGGCGCAATCGAGGATGAGGACACGGTCATGGCGAGCGCAGAGGTCCCTCAGGACGGGGTCCAGCCGGTCGACGAACCGGTCGGTCTGGTTGTATTTCCGGAGCTTGTCGTTTCGCAGACGCCCGTTGGGGTCAAGGAAACCGAGTTCGCGAAGCAGCGGTCCTGCTTCGGCGACCGAAACGCGGTAGTCGACGGGTGCGCCGGCGTAAAGGGCTCCATCGTCCCCGTGCCGCGGCGCCGCGGCGGTAGCGCCGGAAAGCCCAGAAGGTATGGCATGCAGGGCAGTTGTCGAAAGAGAACCGGTCTTCACCCCGCGCGCATCCGCCGATACGAATCGACCTCCCCCGCGCTCCATCAGACGGAGCTCGGCGGAGTCGTACTGCAATGCGAGTTCGTGGAGGCGCTCGAGGACATGCCCTGCCCCGCCGGTCGTCGTACCCCCTGGAAAGGTGAATCGATAGAGGGGTCCGGGTCCGCCGGACTCGCCCGCCGCGAGGACGATGGTGGCGGTGTGTCGGCGGGCACCCCCTTCGAAGACCCCTTCGAAGGAGACGAAATCCTCCGCCTCCTCGAGGCGGCTGCGCAACGCTTCCAACAGGACGTCCAACTTGTCGACGATGACCTTCTTCATGGAATTCTGGACCTCCCCTACTGTCTCCGCCAACCCGGTGGATACAGGTTCTTGAACATCCCACGGCCCATGGGCCGAAGCCAGCCGACGGGAAAACCGAGTATGCGCGCGGCTGCGGTTCCTCCAGGGTCGAGCGGGGTGCCGGTTTCCTCCACGGAAAGGGTCTCCCCTTTAAGATACCTCAGGGCGGTCCCGTCTTCCACCGGCAGGTCCACGGCACGAAGCACCTCTTCCCCGCCGAGGACCAGGGAAAGGGAGTGGGACGGCTCGAAGCGCAGGCCTTTGCGGTCCGCATGCAGCGAGCCGAAGTGGAATCCGCGCTTGAGGATGCGGAGGCCGGAAAGGTCCGGCGGAGTCATCGGCAGGATATGCAGGTGTTCGCCGGAAAGGGTCGCGCACCGCGCTCCGGAAAGCCAGCTGGCAAGTCGATCCGCGGTCGACGGCACGAGGACGGGCTCGGCGAATCGTCGGAAGGCGTCGATGGCCTCAACGTCGAGGGACGCGAACGGAGCGGGTGCTTCGGATAAAGCCACTCCACTCCCCGCCTTCTCGAGGCAGGCGCAGAAGTGTCCGTCGCCCGGAGCGCGGTGCGGCCAGATCCGAGCCGCGGCCGAAAGCCCTCGGTCGAAATCGAGCGCATTCGAGATTCCACCCGTCTTGGGGACGTCGACGAGGCGATAGCCGGCATGCCGGTCCAGGAAGGCGACGATCGTTTCCTCGTCCTCGCTCGCTTCGAAGGTGCAGGTGGAGTAGACCAGCCGTCCTCCCGGCGAAAGGAGCCGGTCGGCGGCGTCGAGGATGTCGTCCTGCTGGCTTCGGCAGCGGCCATCGGCGAATTCGCCCCACCGGGCGACAGCGGAGGAATCGCGTCGGAACATCCCCTCCCCGGAGCAGGGGGCGTCCACGAGGATCCGGTTGAAGAAGGAGGGCAGGCGGTCGGCCAAACGGGCCGGATCCGCCACGGCGACCATGGCGCAGGTCACGCCGCACCGCTCGAGATTTCGCACGAGCGCCCGGGCGCGGTCCTCGCTCACGTCGTTGGCGAGCAGGATTCCCTCCCCTTCCATGCGGGCCGCGATCTGCACCGACTTGCCGCCGGGGGCGGCGCACAGGTCGAGGACGCGGTCGCCGGGGCGCGGGTCGAGTACCTCGACGGGCAGCATCGCGCTGGGCTCCTGGAGGTAGAACAGGCCTGCATCGTGTAGGGGGTGGCGGCCGAAAGCATGGCCGGGCGGAATCAACAGGCCGTCCGGGCACCAGGGCACGTCGACTGAATCCGGCGAATCCCCCAAGGAAAGCAGTCGCCGCAGCGACTCGCGGTCCAGCCGCGGCGGATTCGCCCGCACCCCCGCGCGCGGCGGGAGGTCGAAGCTGGCAAGGAATGCATCGAAATCCTCCGCCTCGGTGAAGAGGGGGCGAACGCGGTCGACGAACCCGACGGGCAGTCTCACATCCGCTCGACGGCCGAGATGCCGACCAGGTCGAGCCCGGTCCGCAGGGCGACGCAGACGGCCTCGGTCAATGCGATGCGCGCGCGTCGGAGTCCTTCATCGGGCGCGGACAGGATCGACTCGTTGTTGTAGAACTTGTTGAAGGCGCGGGCGATTCCGGCGACCTGCCGCGTCATCATGAAAGGTTCGTTGGATTCGACGGCCTTGTGGACCGCGTCGCCGAAGCCGTAGAGCAGCTTGGCCACGGAGACCTCGTCGTCGCCCGTCATGCGGGCGAGGTCTGCAGCCGAAGCAGCCGACCCTCCGGCGGACCCCTCGACCGCGGCTTTGCGCAGGACGCTGCGACCGCGCGCGTAGGTATACATCGCATAGGGAGCGGACTCCCCCTCGAAATCGAGCATCTCCTCCCAGGAGAAGACGATATCGCGGTCGCGGCCGTTCTTCACGAAGGCGTACTGCACCGCGCCGATGCCGACTTTTTCTGCGATTTCCGCCCGTTCCTCTTCGCCCATGTCCGTGCCGCGCAGGTCCGCGTTCCGGTCGATGATCTCGCGTGTCTTCGCGACGCTCTCCGCGAGCAGTTCGTCGAGGAAGATCACTTCTCCTTCGCGCGTCGACAGCTTACGGTCCGCGAACTTCACGAGGCCGAAGCCGACGTGGACGCAGTCGTCCGCGAAGTCGAAACCGGCCTTCTTCAGCACGGCGAAGACCTGGCGGAAATGCAGCGCCTGAGGGGTTCCCACGACGTAGATGT
>CAZOHH010000018.1:0-34838 GCA_964579735.1 uncultured Oscillospiraceae bacterium
GCGCAACGTCATCGCCGTGGAGATCATGAAGGAATTCAACGCCGGCAAGTAGCCCGGTCGTCAAGGGGTCTTGGTCAGGTCCACGTTCTCGAAGAAGTCGTTCTTGCGGACGTCCGGTCCGACTTCGGTGTGGGTCAGCCCGAAACGGCTGCAGTCATACGGGCCCGAGTCCAGCACGCGCGGGCTGTATTGCTGCTGGGATAGGTTCATGGCATAGCTTTCACGGGCCATCTCCAGAGCCGTCCGACCCTCGAATCGCGCGAGCGGTTTCTTCCAGTCCAGGACGACGGGGTTCTCGGGATACAGGTGCAGGTAGTTCTTCAAGACCTGGAAGGTCCCGAACTCCGAGGCGGACGCGGGGAAGAGGGTGACGTCCGAACTGTCCTCCACTGCCTCCAGCAGGCACGCCGCAGTCAGGCGGTGCGCTCCGTGGCCGTATTCGCCTTCGAGGTCGTGGGAGACCGTGACCTTCGGCCGGTATCGTCGAAGGAGGTCCACGAGGAACCCCACGACCTCCGTCTCGTTCCAATAGAGTTTCGCGCCTTCGAGGCTCGTGCTCTTCCGGTCACGTAACCCGGCGAAGACGGGGTAGTCCGTCACCCCTGAGACCCACAGCGCGTTCAGGGCTTCGAACGCCCTGTCCTCGGGGTAGCAGGTCATGTAGACGACCAGGACCTTCAGTCCCATTTCACCGGCGTAGGTGGGCAGCGTCCCGCCCATGTACAGGAACTCGTCATCGGGGTGCGCCGTCACGACCATCAGGTCCAGGTCCGTTCCGGGCTTCTTCCAGACCTGGACGTCCTCCGGGAGCTGCCCGGTCGAATAGACCGTCACTTCGGAGAGGCGGACGGCCTGCGCGGAACCATCCGCTGTGATTCTCGCAGCGGAATAGGACTCGTCGAAGGCCACGTAGTCGTTGAGGAACGAGTCGCCGCCTTCGTCGTGCAGGACTTTCCATGCGCCCGATTCCGTCCGCACGGACAGGGACCATTCCGACGGCAGGCGATACCACTGGACGTAGATGCCGCCTACCGCGACGTCCTTCGGGAATTCGACGTCGAAGGTCTGTGCCGAAGCCTTCGCGGACGTCCAGAGGGTTTCCCTGGATCCGTCGGTCGCGTTCCCGAGAGTGGTCTCTCCCGAGGAGACCTGTATGGTGCACCCATGGGTAAGGTCCAGCGAAGGCGAGGGCGTCGGACTCGGCTCGGGTGTTGTCGTTGCAGAAGGGGCGGCTGTCGCGGTTGGCGTCGTGGTCGGGGATGGTGTCATCGAAGGAACCCCGAAGAACGAGGCAAGCCCGCACCCCGAGAGCAGGAGCGCAAGGGCGAGGGCTGTGGAGAGGGCGGCTAGGGCGCGGAGACGCATCGTTCCACCTCGGTTCCAAGTACCCATGATTGTTCCACTCTTGGCGCGCCTTTTCAACTGGAGGCAAATGGACAACCCTTATGCCCAAGACTATGATGGAGTCAAGTGGTGAAGGAGGGTGCGGCATGCCGGGCATCATCGACATCGACCATCTCCGGAAGACCTACGGTCAGACGGTCGCCGTGGACGATATCTCCCTGGAGGTTCATGAGGGCGAGATCTTCGGCATCGTCGGTCCCAACGGTGCAGGAAAGACGACCACCATCGAGTGCCTCGAGGGCTTGCGCGTGCCGAGCAGCGGCACGATCCGCGTTCTGGGACTGGACCCTCAGGCTGACCGCAAGATTCTTCGAGCCTCTACCGGAGTCCAGTTGCAGGACTCGAACCTTCCGGACCGCATGAAGGTCTGGGAGGCGCTCGACCTGTATTCCTCCTTCTATGCTGCTCCAGCCGATTGGAACACCCTGATCGGGCGGTTGGGACTCGAGACGAAGCGCAACGCCGCTTTCGGCAAGCTCTCCGGAGGGCAGAAGCAACGGTTGTTCATAGCCCTGGCTCTCCTGCCGGACCCGAAGGTCGTCTTCCTGGACGAATTGACGACCGGACTCGACCCGCAGGCTCGACACGCCATATGGGACCTGATCCGCGATGTACGCGCCCAGGGAACGACCGTCCTGTTGACGACCCACTTCATGGAGGAAGCCGAGAAGCTCTGCGACCGGATCGCCATCATCGACCGAGGCCGGATCGTCGCTATGGACACACCGCGCAACCTGATTCGAAGCTTGGAATTCGACGACCGCATCTCGTTCGAATTGGACGATCCTCCTTTGCCGGAACTCGTCGAGACCCTTTCCCGGTTGGGCACAGTGGACTTGCAGGGCAATCACGTCCTCCTGCAGGGCCGGTCGGATGGGAAGACGCAGTTCGTCGGCAGGGTCGTGAAGCAGCTGACCGACCAGGGCGTTCCCTTCCGTGACCTGCGGACCGAGCAGGTGACGCTGGAAGACGTGTTCCTGAAGCTGACCGGGCGCAAGACCCGGGAATGAGGGAATCATGAAAGGTCTATGGAAACTGACCTGGATGGAGTCACGGCTGTTCCTGAGGGAACCGGTCGGCGCCTTCTTCACGCTGGCTTTCCCGCTGATGATGCTGTTCCTCTTCGGGAGCATCTACGGCAATGAACCTTCTCCCCTTTTCAACGGGCGCGGCACCATCGACATCTCGATCCCCGCCTACACGGCGATGATCATCGCGACAAGCGGGCTGATGTCCATCAACATCACCATGGCCTCCTATCGGGAGAAGGGAATCCTGCGCCGACTCCGCACGACGCCGGCCAGCCCATTCATCATCCTGGTCTCCCAGTTGGTCGTGACCTTCACCATGACCCTCCTTGGGATGGTCCTCCTGATCATCGCAGGTTCGACGGTCTACCATGTGCGGTTCGAAGGCAACGCCCTGAGCGTGTTCGCGGGCTTCGTGCTCTGTTGCCTGAGTTTCTTCGGGTTGGGCTTCATTCTGGCCAGCATCATGCCGAATGCGCGGACCGCCCAGATCGTCGGCATGGTCGTCCTGTACCCGATGCTGTTCCTGTCGGGCGCAGGCTTCCCGAAAGAACTCCTCCCCGATGCCATCAAGAAGATTGCCCTATTCCTGCCTCTCACCTACGTGGTCAACCTGCTTCGAGGCCTCTGGGTCGGTGAATCCTGGGGCGACCACCTGCTGGACGTCGGCGTCCTGATCGGGATGATGGGGGTCGGCGCGATCGTCTCGATTCGCGCCTTCAAGTGGGAGTAGCCTGACGAAAGCTTCTGTCCGGGAGCGAAACGTCGGCATCGCGCCGTAACTTCATCCGGTTACCACAGTTCCAACACATGTCTCCCGCATGATGAAGCCAACAGACCGTGCACCATGCCGTGAGACTTGTGAAGGAGACCGTACATGAAACAGCTCGGACAACCAAGAAAACCCAACAGGATCGCAACCCTGCTGCTGATCACCGCCATCGCCTTGGGCGCCGCGGCCTGCAGTGCCCCCACCGCCACTCCTACCGCTCCCGCGGCTACCGCACCTGCGGCGACGCTCGCTCCGACGGCCGCCGCCCCGGTGGCAACGGACGCTCCCGCATTGACCCTCATGACCCTATCCGAAGTCGACCGTGCCCTGTCCCTGGAAGGCTATGGCGCGCAAGGCGCTCTGCTGGACCTCGATATGTCCGTCGCGGACATGCTGTCCTATGCCATACAGGATGAATACATCGCCCACGGGGAATACGCCGCGATCATCGCTGAATTCGGCGCGGTCAGTCCATATTCCAACATCATCAAGTCCGAGGAGTCCCATATCTCCTTCCTGGTCGGTCTGTTCGACACGTATGGCATGGATGTCCCGGCCGACGACTCCGCAAGCCGTCTCGTCATCCCTGCCGATCTTCTGGAAGCAGCGAAGACCGGCGTCCAGGCCGAAATCGGGAACATCGCGATGTATGAGCAGTTTCTGGGAGAAGCCCTTCCCCTCGACGTGCTCGGCGTCTTCACATCGCTGAAGACCGCGTCGGAAAGCCACCTCGCGGCCTTCGAGAAGCAGGTCGCCAGACTGTCGTAACCACTGCCTGATGGTGAAATGGCGCCCTGCTTGCGGGGCGCTATTTCACGTCCAGCACGACGGCCTGATGGCAGACAACGCGCGGGATGGACAGGCGGACCACGTTCCCCGATTGCTCGAACGGGACCTCCTCCAGACACGGCACCAGGTAGACCTTCCGGACCGTTCCGTCGATACGGGCGGACACGGCGACGTCACGCAGTTCCGGCAGGTCCTCGATCACGGAGACGCGTCCGCGTGCCACGGGCAATCCATACAGCAGGTGCAGCACATAGCGGTGGTCCGCCGCCTGGAATCCGAGGCGGGCGCGGCCGCCGCTCGGCATGCTGACTGAAAGCACCGGTTCGGAATAGATCAGCTTCAGGGCGTTGACGAAATAGTCGCGGTGGTAGCGGGCTCCGCTCGCATGGTACATGGCGCAGACCTTGTGCGCCAGGTAGACGACCCGCCCCTTCTGCACCGCTGCAGGATACATGGCGTTCTCCAGTCGGTTGGGCGTATTCTGGTGGGAGCAGTAATGCCCGTAGGTGCGGTCGAAATAGGGTTCCTTGACCGCGGCGAGGACGGTGCCTTCGGTGACACGCGTCCTGCGGGCGCCCTCGTAGAAGAGGAACGGGCTGCGCACGATGCCTTCCGCGAGAGCGGTCCCGGCCAGCACGTAGTCGTTCCGGAAGGCAGGGCCTCCCGCGTTCTCCGCGCCGATATCGACGAGGAACCTCTCCTTGGCGGCATCCATGCCGCTATCTCCGGTGAGCAGCAGCGAACCACCACCCTCGACGAAGCGTTTCAGGCGGAACGCGGAAGACTCGTCCAGCAGGACTTCGTCCGGGAGAACGATCGCGTCGAAGCGGGCCATGTCGTCGTCGGGAAGGACGATGTCGAAATCCAACTGCCGCTCGAGCAGCATGCGGACGAGACCCTCGTCGGAGGCCGACTTGCCGGAGAAGAGCACGCCGAGGCGCGACGTCTCCCGTATATCGGTGCAATAGCGCTCGATGCTTTCCACATACCCGTAGGCCTCCCCGATCGTACGGTAGGTTTCTTGATCCATTTCCCCGCATGGATGCATCTGGTCGCCCACGCTGCATCGCGCACCGTACATCATCATGGCGGCGCATTCGTAGCGCAGCGCGTCCGGATGCTTGAAGCCGCCGAATTCACCCCAGCTGGTGTGGAATTTCCCGGTCATCCCGAGGTAGTCCTTCCCGCTGCGGGAGAAATACTTGGCGCGTGCGGGCATCTTGTCGTAGCCCCCCCAGGTCGTGGGCAGGTCCTCCATCTCGAAGTGGCTCTGGCCCGCATGGAACTGCGGGTTGTGGATCTCGGCCCCTCCGTTGAAGAAGATCGTGGCATCGGGGTGCCTCGCGTGGAGAATCCGACCGCACTCCGCCATGAGTGCCTGACGTTCGAGGATGTAGTACTTCTTCGCGTCTTCCGGGCGGTCGGGGTCTAGCCCCGACTTCCTCATCCCGGCCACGCAGCTGTCGCAGAAGCAGTCGTCGTTCAGGAAGCAGATGTCGTAGAAGAGACCGTCCACGACCCGGTAGCGCTCGCAGATCTCGCGGGTCGTCGAAAGGAGAAGCTCCCGATATCCGGAAACGATGCACAGGTTCTCCCACGAGCCGACAGGGCGCGGGTCCTCGGGTCGCGCGGCGGGGTCGATGCTCGACCCCCGGGCGATTCCGTCGTGGCCCCGCTCCTTCCACTCCGGGTGCTCGCGGGAGTCCTTCACGGACCACCCGGCCGTGATGTAGATCGGGGCGCGGACTCCGATCTCATGCGCCGCGTCGACCATGGCACCGGTCAGGTCGAAATCGAGACCGGGGTGGGTCGCGCCGACATTGGAGGGGTAGTAGTACCAGCCATGGTGGCACTTCGCGAAGACCGTGATGGAATTCACGTGACCGTCCACCAGCGCCTTCTGGAAATCAGCTTTGGAGAAGCGGGTGCCTATGTCCGGAATCCATTCCGAGGTGTGGAAATCGAGGTGGACCTGACGTGTCGGCAGACGGACCATGGGGACCTTCCTTTCGTGACGGAGCATGCGGACATCTCTGGATCCGCCCGATCATCTTTACCTTGCGATTATAGCAATATCCGTATCGCCGGGTTTTGATTTGCTTGCGGTTCTCATGTATTCTTTTCTTTGAGAACCCGATCCTGAAGGAGCGCTGATGATGGCTATGGAGCCAGACATGCTGTTTCGTTCGGTTCACCTGCAGACGCGAATCCCAGCGTCCGCCATTCCCCCCGAGGAACTCACGGTCTCCGTGACGGTCCAGCCTGAAGGCCTGCTCGTCCAGGTGCCTGGTGGCAAGCCAAGGCTCGTGGATTTCAACGAGGTCCAGCAGATCCGTCCCGGTGCCTATCGGCTGGAGGTCCTTCAGCTGGACCGGACCCTTCTGACGTTCTCCCAACTGGGCCACGACACCGAACCGTTCGTGCACCAGGTGTTCCTGGCCTGGAACGCCTTCGTGAGCAGCGCCATGTTCGTCGACGAGGCATGTCTGCTGGAAGTCAAGGGAGACCACGATTTCCAAGCACCTGCCGTTCCCCTTCTACAGCTTCCCGCAGTCCAGGAATCGGATGCGCATGGCGATACGCGGTTCAAGTTGTATGCCTCGAGTCTCATGGTCCTTCCCCTTCGAGGACCGGTGCGCCGTATCCCCCTCTGTTTCGTACAGAGCGTCCTTCGGGACGGTTGGCAGCTGCGCCTTCGGACGGATCAGGGAGAGACGCTTGGCCTGGGCCGTCTCGGCCACGATACGGAACCCATGCAAAAGGCCATCACCGACGCCATGCAGCTCCAGACGTCGCGGTCGGCCGACCTTTTGCAGCAGGTCCTGGGCATGCTCGAGCCGGTCCCGGGCGAAGCCGGGCTGGCACCGCTTTCGGAGTCCAGCCTGCAGACGGCGGCATGGCACCTGCGCGAAGGCCGCGCGGCCGACTGGCAGTTGCTGGATCGGGATTGCCCCGGACTGACGGTCCGGCTGGACCGGCTGCTGCGTCAGTGGTCCAAGGAAGGCTATTATGCGGCCTTGATGAAGACGGCGGAAAAGGCCGGTTCTTCCGGTCTCTCCGTCGGAATCCGGCGCGAGCAGCCAACGGATACCCTGGCCAGCGAGTCGGACGGTGCGGAAGAGATTCCGGCTTTCTGGCTGGCGACAGCGATTCACGGCCGACACCCTTCCGTCGTCGTCGAGGGTTTCGCCAGTCAGCCACTGGCCCAGGCCACCTATCTCTTCGGGCTGGATCCCGATTCGTCCGGCTGGCCTCAAGTGCTGCAACTCCTGAATCAGGGTCTGGAAGCCGTGGATTTCCGCAAGCAGCCCGTATACTTCCCCCTTGAGAAACTTCAAGAGTCGGCCTATCGCAAGGATCTGGCCGCCCTTCGCTTCTGCCCGCCCCTGTCTTTCCTCCGGCAGAACTACCGTCGCAGGCTGATCCACAGGGACCCCGCGAAATGGCAGACCTCCCTGTGGAGCCTGCTTCAGGAGGACGGTCACGACCCCGATCCGATGGACGACGAGAAGGAGGTTCCATGAATGGCGAGTTATAAGAAGCCTTGCATCCACTGCGGACGCCTGGTGGATTCGGACGCGCAGGTCTGCCCGGGATGCGGCAGCCGAAGTCCGTTGGCCTACCGTTGCCCGTCCTGCCGAAAGGAAGTGCCGCTCCAGGACGTCGTCTGCAGCAGCTGCAGCCGGTCCCTGCAGGTCGATTGCCCGCATTGCCGCCAGAAGACCCGGGCCGGGGAGCGATGCGACCGGTGCGGGAAGACCCTTCTGATCCAGTGCCAGAACCCGCGTTGCGGAGACCTGCAGTTCTTCGACCTGGCCCGCTGTCATTCCTGCGGCAAGAAGCTGGAACCAGGCAAGTTCAAATAGAAGTCGGAAAGAAAGACGGAGGAGATCACGATGTTGAAGGCATTCACCCGCAATTATGAAGACAACAGCACGGAAGCCGGATTCCAGTTCACGTTCTACTGCGACATCTGCCACGACGGATACAAGTCGAGCTTCGTGGAGTCCGCCTCCCACAAGAAGGGCGGTCTGCTGCGCGGTCTTTCGCGTGGGGTCTCCATCGGTGCCTCCCTGCTGGGGCAGCACAACGTCGGATACAATCTCGAGCGGGGCGCGGACGTCCTGGGCGAGCGGTTCAACGGGATGAGCCCGGATTGGCAGAAGGAGCACGAGAACACCTTCGGTCAGGCCCAGAACGAAGCCGAAGGCCACTTCCACCGCTGCCAGTCCTGCCGGCTCTGGGTCTGCGACGCCGATTTCAACGAAGAGGAAGAACTCTGCGTGACGTGCGCCCCGCGCATGAACGTGGCCGTCACGGCCGCCCGGTCGAAGAAGATGGTCGAGGACATCGAGGAGAAAGCCAGCCAGACCCTCGTCTTCAAGGGGGAGATCGAGAAGAAGAGCATCATCTGCCCGGAGTGCGGGAAGCCGTCCTCGCAGGGCAAGTTCTGCAACAACTGCGGCGCCAACATGGAACTTGCGAAATGCCCCACCTGCGGCGCGGCGCTGGCCCCCACCATGCGCTTCTGCGGCGAGTGCGGCGCTCCCAGGCAAGCCGCCGCGAAACCCGCCGGCACCTGCCCGGCCTGCCAGTTCGAGAACGCGCCGGGGACGAAGTTCTGCGGCAACTGCGGAGGAAAACTGTAGACGGTCAACAGTACCCGGCAGAACCCGGTCAGTACCAGATCCATCCGAACAGAAGGATCCGGACGACCCACTGCCACCATGCATAGGACACCCCGACCGAGTAGGTCGCGAAGGCGAATCCGTCCTCCGTCGAGGCGGTGAGGGTCGTCGACCCTCGGCCGACGCTCTTGAGATTCCCATCCGAATCGACCGTCGCGACCCCCTCGTCGGAGGAGCGCCAGGTGATGTCGGTCGTGGGGGCGCCTTCCGGAAGCAGCTCTCCCATCGACCGCGTGGTCTTGTAGATCGTGTCGAGACTTCCTTGACAGGTCAGCCGGGGATTCATCTCCTCCTGCAGAAGGATGCCGTCGACCGTGCAGAAGATGCCGCTGGACCCGTCTTCCGTGTAGCTCGGGGCCTTGATCGTCGTCCACGGTCCCGGCGTGTGTGCCGGCGGCGTGAAGATGTCCGTATAGGAGTATCCGCAGGCGTTGCAGGTGAAGGTCGTGTAGCCGAAAGCAGTGCAGGTGGACGAGGTGACGGACTGGTCGTAGACCGGGTCTTCGTCCTTTTCCGGCAGCAGGACCTTGTCGAAACCAGGGGCCTTGTGCTTGTCGAAGGAGACCACGGTGTTGCCCGTCACGAGGCGGGTGTCGCTGGACGGAATCTCGCCATAGACCGCATAACAGTACCCGCGCGGGTCGGGGTTGTCCTCGTAGTAGAACTCCGTGGCGGAAACCGCGCAGTCCACGATGCGGAAGACCATTGGATCCTTGTGGATGCTCTTGTGGAACATCCCGACGATTCCGCCGGTGTGCATGTAGCCCGACAGGGACGCATAACCGACGGTCTTCACCGTGTCGCGTTCCAGGAAGGATTGACCGCAGGCGAGGAGACCCCCCATGAAGGCTTCGCAGCGCTCGTCCGGATTCGTGTCCACGAGGACGGTCAGCACGTCGGTCGAGCAGTCCGCGATGGACCCCGTTCCTTCCGCAAAGCCGACGAGGCCGCCGGCACCGAACATCTTCTTCGACGATGTGACGTAGATCCTCCCGCTGACGCTGCACCGGTCGATCCGCGTATCTTCGGCCAGTCCGACCAGGCCTCCGGCGAAGACGTACTGGTCTGCGGAAATCCGGATATCCACGTTCAGGAGGTGTAGGTCCTGAATCGCGGCGTCTTTCGCATAGGAGAACAGTCCCGCCAGAAACGTCGGATACGGATCATGGTTTCCATCCACGGTCGTATGGGGAGTCGCATGGGTTTCGCGGACGGTCAGGTTGTAGATCGTGTGGCCGCCGCCGTCCATCGTGCCGGTGAACTCGATGGGGGTCCAGAGCACGCCACCCATGTCGATGTCGGCCACAAGGACATAGTCCGCCGATGGATCCTGCGAGATGGCCCGCAGTCCCTCCGCATCGAGGATCTCGATGGAGATTCGCGCGTCGGTCGCCGCCCATGTCGGCGAAGCCGAAAGCCAACAGATCGCGAGGCAAAGCGCGAGGATCGGGAGTCTCTTCGCCATGTCTTCCTTTCACACCCGGATAGCTTCCAGGGTCCGTCTTCGATGATACCCCAAAGCCCTGCCGGCATCAAAGAGCGGTTGGATCGGAGAACTCTGGTGTCAATCCGCGGGCGATGCCTTACAATGAGGGTGAACCGCGGCGCATCGCTTCCCGAAAGGAGATGTGTTTGGAGATGGCCCTGTTGACAGCCCTTGGACTCTCCGTCCCTGCAGGCCTGAATGCCTACATCCCGCTGCTGGTGGTCGCCCTCTCCCAGCACTTCGGGTGGCTCCAGCTGCGACAGCCGTTCGATGTTCTCGGCGAGTGGTGGATGATCGTCCTCATCGCCGTGCTGCTCGTGGTCGAGATCGTCGCGGACAAGATCCCGGCCGTCGACAGCATCAACGACGCCATTCAGACCTTCGTTCGCCCCGCGGCCGGGGGTATCCTGGCGGTCGCGGCCTCCGGAAACGCCTCCGAAATCAGTCCATGGCTTCTCATGCTGGCCGGTGTGCTGCTTGCGGGCGGCGTCCATGTGGCCAAGGCGGTCGTGCGGCCTGCCGTCAACGCCTCGACGGGAGGACTGGGCGCACCGGTCGTCAGCACGCTCGAGGATGTCGGCGCGGGTGCGATGTCGGTCGTCGCCGTCGCTGCCCCGATGTTCGTCCTGGTTTTGCTCGTCGTAGGAGGTTACCTGGTCTGGAGGCTGTGGAAACGCCGCAGAGCCAGGGCGACCTCTCCATGACGAACCCCTGATTCCTGCCGTACCCCTTGCTTGATGGAAGTGTCCTTGCACCACGGATATGCCGTACTGGAGAAGGAGGAGCCGTCATGATCGCCAACACCCAAGGAAAGTCCTTCTGGACCCGCCGCACCCTGTCCCGCTCCGTTGCCTGGGTCTGCCTACTGCTCTTCGCCGTGACCCTCGTCGCGTTCGGGCTCCCGCCGACCGATGTCGCCTCCGAATCCCCAGGGAGCAGCGCGCTTTGGATCAGCCTCTTCCCGAAGGTCACCTTCAGTCCACCGCACATCACCCTCATCCCCCTCGACTCCCTGAAGCCCGTCACCATCCCCGACCCCATTCTAAGTGAGGTTCTCCACGACCTGTGCGGCGTGCCCATGGCCAACTCCGTCACGCGCGGCCAGCTCAACGCCCTGACCGCGGACCTCGACCTCACGAACCTTGGCGTGAAGGACCTCGAAGGCGTCCAGTACTGCCGTCAGATCCCCGCCTTGATCGCATCGAAGAATGCGATCACGCATTTTCCTGCCCTGACCCTCATGACCGGCCTCCAACTGCTGCAGCTCGACGAATGCGGCTTGACCGAGGTGCCATCCCAGATCCAGGGCCTCCCGAACCTCGTGGTCCTCCGCATGAGCCACAACCAGTTGACCGTCCTTCCCGACTTCCTGGCCGGAATCGATTCCCTGTACGCCCTCATCGTCGATGACAACCAGATCCGGGAGATCCCGACGGCTTTCGCATCGAGTGCCCTCTTCACTCTCAACGCCGACTTCAACCGTCTGACGACCCTCCCGGACTCCGTCCTCGGAACGGTCGGGCTGTCGAACGTGCTTGTCGCCGGCAACCGCTTGACCCACGTGCCGCCTTCGATGGCGGGCAAAGACTGGGAAGTGCTCGATTTCGAATTCAACTTCATCGACGTATCGGACGGAAGCGTTGACCGAGTGCTCCTCGATGGCCTTGTCGCCGGTTCCAAGAGCTTTGCGCGCCAGTTGACGCCCATCGGCGACCTCGCCGCCGAACCTTCGTCCACTGGCATCCGCCTGACATGGACCGCATGCCCCGCCTCCGTCCATGCGACGTGGTCCACCGTGGTCACCCGCTACTACGTCTATCTGAACGAGGGCGGAGCACTGTCGGAACTGGCGACCCTCGACCCGAGCACAACGGAATTCGTCGAATCCGGTCTGCCTGCCTCCACTGCGCGGACCTATACCGTCGGAGTCGAGTACCAGGTCACGGACCCGACCTTGAATGGGATCACCCGCCATTACGTGACGCTCGCGACCGCCACGACGGCGGAAGTCACGCCAACGTCGTCCGTCGACGCAACGCCGACCGTCGACCCCCTGGCCTCGCCCACCTTGGCCGCGGACGCGACCGTGACGCCGACCCCGGGAACCGGCGATGGCAACGTCTCGCTTCCGGTCTGGGTCCTTGTCGTCGGCGGTGTGCTGGGCACCGGAATCCTCGCAGGGCTCATCGTGCTGATCGTCGTCTTGTCCAGGAAGCCGGCTTGAGGCAATCCCCGACTTCGCTTATACTGTCGGGGAGATGCGAGGCCTCTCTTCCCTGCAATGATGAGGAGACGATGATGAGAGCGATGGATGGATGAACTAGCGTCCCGGTCGCAGAAGCCACCCAAGCTTCAAACCGAGGCGGTCAGCCTCTATTACAGCGCCTTCAAGGCGCTGGATCAAGTCACGCTGGATATTCCCGCCTGTTCCATCACCGCCATCATCGGTCCGTCCGGTTGCGGCAAATCCACCCTGCTCCGTCTCTTCAACCGGATGAACGACTTGATTCCCGGGGTCCGGGTCGAGGGAAAGGTCCTCATCGACAGCGTCTCCCTGAACGAAAAGGGCATGGATGTCGTCGCCCTCCGCAAAAGAGTGGGTATGGTCTTCCAGAAGCCGAACCCGTTTCCGATGACCATCTATGACAACATCGCCTTGGGGCCGCGTCGCCATGGGCTGAAACAGGAGTCGGAGCTTTCCCTCATCGTCGAGCGCAGCCTGCGCCAGGTCGCCCTGTGGGATGAACTGAAGGACATGCTCAAGAAACCGGCCCTCGACCTTTCCGTCGGTCAGCAGCAGCGCCTATGCATCGCCCGGGCCTTGGCCGTGGAGCCCGAGGTGATCCTGATGGACGAGTCATGCAGCGCCCTGGATCCGGAGTCCACGCTGAAGATCGAGGAATTGATGCGGGACCTGGCCGAGACCTACACGATCCTGACGGTGACCCACAACATGGAACAGGCGGCACGCGTGTCCGACATGTCGGCGGTCATGATGATGAGTCAGGACAGGGCGGGCATTCTGGTCGAGTTCGGCAAGACAGCCCAGATCTTCTCCAATCCCAAGGACAAACGGACTGAAGACTATATCACGGGTCGATTCGGATAAGGGATCTCAAAGAGGTGTAGCCATGGAAATGCGAAGTGTCTTCCACAAGAAGCTCAAGGAAATCCAGGACGACGTCCTGGTCATGGGGGGTCTCGTCGGCGAGGCCATCCAGCTCTCCGTCGAAGCCCTGTCGAAGCGCGACATGGAACTGGCGCGCCAACTCATCGCGGGGGACCGGGAGATCAACCAGCTTCGGTTCGACATCGAGGAGAAGTGCATCCAGCTGATCGCCACGCAGCAGCCCATCGCCAGCGACCTGCGCATCATCCTGGCCGTGCTCAACATCATCACCGAGGCGGAGCGGATCGGCGACTACGCGGTCGGAATCGCCAAGATCTCGATCATGATCGGCGACGAACCGCCATTGAAGCCCCTGATCGACATCCCCCGCATGGCGGAACAGACCGTGGACATGCTGCGTCGAAGTCTCGATGCGTTCATCGCATGCGATGCGGAGTCCGCCACGAAGATCACCGCTGAAGACGATATCGTCGACGACCTATACGACAAGGTCTTCCAGGAACTGCTATCCTTCATGATGGCGGACCCCGCCACGGTCACGAGAGCGACCCGCCTGATCTGGGTCGCCCACGATCTGGAGCGCAGCGCCGACCGGGTCACCAACATCTGTGAAAGGGTTGTCTTCGTCGTCACCGGGAAGATGGAGGAGATCTAGCATCGACAGGATGAATCCGAACCTGCACCCCATGACGCTTGAGCGAATCGGCACGGTCGCTGGCGTCGCCGTGCTCGCCCTTTGCGTGAGCCTGCTGTCCGCCTGCGGCTCCATGCCCAAAGCCGGCATCGTCATCGCGGGGTCCACGTCCGTTCAGCCCTTCGCCGAGGTGCTCGCCGAGGAATTCATGATCCTCCACCCCGAAGTCACGATCGACATCCAGGGCGGCGGGTCCTCGGCCGGCATCATGGCCGCACAGTCCGGCACCGCCCAGATCGGAATGTCATCCCGTTCGCTGAACGACACCGAGAAGGACCTTTGGTCCGTGGAGATCGCCCGGGACGGTCTCGCCGTCGTCGTGCACCCGGACAACCCGGTCCGGAATCTCACCTATGCGCAGGTCCTCGGCATCTATGCGGCTACATACACCGATTGGAGCCAACTGGGCGGTCCGAACGCGAAGATCCACGTCATCACGCGCGAGGAAGGCTCAGGGACCCGGTCCGCCTTCGAATCCCTCATGATGGGAAAGACACGCATCACCCCGAAGGCGATCGTCCAGGATTCCAACGGCGCGGTCCGCCAGCTGGTCGGGGACGATCCGAACGCCATAGGCTACATCTCCCTCGGATTGGTGGACGGAACCGTATCGGCGCTCGAACTCGAAGGAGTCGCGGCGACCCGTGAGAGCGTGATCGATGGAACCTACGGCCTTTCCAGACCGTTCCTGTTCGTGAGCGACGGTCCCCCGACCGGTGACGCCAAGGATTTCGTCGATTTCGTCCTGTCCGATGAAGGGCAGAAGATTCTGGCGACCGAGGGACTGGTCCCCTCGGCGGAGGGTACGAACCCATGAAGAGCCGCATGGAGAAGTTCACCGAGCGCACTTTTCTCCTGATCGCCCTTTCGGCGCTGTCGGTGCTGGCGCTCATCACGGTCTTCATCCTCATCGAAGGGATTCCCATCATCGCCAAGGTCGGCTTCTTCCCGTTCGTCTTCG
Organism: uncultured Oscillospiraceae bacterium; assembly: GCA_964579735.1. Lineage (GTDB taxonomy): Bacteria > Bacillota > Clostridia > Saccharofermentanales > UBA5734 > CAILLO01. The sequence goes on from CAZOHH010000018.1 coordinate 14,953, forward strand.
GCATGGAGTGGGCTCCCAGCCAGAACCTCTATGGCATCTTCCCGATGATCGTCGGTTCCGTGACGGTCACGCTCGGAGCCGCCATTCTGGGGGTCCCGGTTGCCATATGCTGCAGCATCTTCCTGGCCGAGTTCGCCCCCGCCGCGGTCCGCAACGTCGTCCGCCCCGCCATTCAACTCCTCGCCGGCATCCCCTCCGTGGTCTATGGGTTCTGGGGCCTGCTCTTCATCGTTCCGTTCATCCGCAACTACCTCGGTGGACCGGGTCTCAGCATCCTGGCCGGGTCCGTCATCCTCGCCATCATGATCCTGCCGACCGTGATCAGCATCGCCGAAGTCTCGCTGCTCTCGCTGCCCCGCCAGTACAAGGAGGGTGCCTTCGCCCTCGGGCTGACGCACTGGCAGACCATCCGCACCGTACTTCTTCCCGCCGCCAAGTCCGGCATCGTCGCCGCCATCATCCTCGGCATCGGACGCGCCGTCGGCGAGACCATGGCCGTGATCATGGTCCTGGGCAACGCCGTCGCGATTCCGGAATCGATCCTCGACCCCGCCCGTACACTGACCACGAACATCGGCATCGAGATGGGCTACGCGTCCGGAGACCACCAGCAGGCGCTCTTCGCCACCGGCATCGTCCTTCTCGCCATCATCATGCTGCTGAACGGCCTTGCACAATACGCCACCCGCAAGAAGTGAGGTCGCCATGAGAGTCAACGCACGAACCTCGCAACTGATCGCCAAAGTCCTGATCTGGACGGCTGCCGTCCTGGTCATCGTAGTGCTGCTGGCCATCATCCTCTTCATCCTGATCAAGGGTCTCCCCGTCATAGACTGGCAATTCCTGACCCAGATCCCCCGCAACATGGGCCGAGACGGCGGAATCTCCTCCTCCATCGTCGGCACGCTGCTCGTCACCGCCGTCGCCATCCTCGTCGCCACCCCCTTCGGCGTCGGCACGGCGTTCTACCTCACGGAGTACACCCGCGAGAGCCGGATGACCCGCATCATCCGCTTCAGCGCCGAGTCGCTGTCCGGTATCCCCTCCATCGTCTTCGGGCTTTTCGGCTTCATCTTCTTCGTCATGTACCTCGGAATGGGCTGGTCCATCCTGTCCGGCGGACTCACCATGGCCGTCATGATCCTGCCGACCATCATCCGCACGTCGGAGGAGGCGATCCGCACCGTGCCCTCGCAGTATCGCGACGTCAGCTTCTCCCTCGGAAGCACCAAATGGCAGACGATCACGCGGTCGGTCTTCCCCTCCGCACTCCCTGGAATCGCGATCGGCATCATCCTGAGCATCGGCCGCTGCGTCGCGGAGACCGCCGCCGTGATCCTGACGGCCGGATCCGCACTGCGCATGCCGATGTCCATCTTTTCTCCAGCCCGGACCATGGCCGTTCACTTCTACATCATGGCCCGGGAGGGTATCTCGATCGAGAAGGCCTACGGCACCGCGGCCCTCCTGATCCTCCTGATCCTTCTCATCAACGTGGCGGCCAACATGCTGGTCAACCGATTCGTAGCCAAGGGCCGGTGAGAGGGACATGACGATGCAGCCACCCAAGATCGCGATCCATGGGCTGAACTTCTACTTCGCCAAGAAGCAGGTCATCCGCGACTTGAGCCTCGACGTCGCCGCGAACGAGATCCTGGCCGTCTTCGGCCCGGCCAACAGCGGCACGACCACCCTGCTCCAGACGATGAACCGCCTCAGCGACCTGAAGCCCGAGGGGCGTGCGGAAGGCGAGGTCCTCCTCGACGGGAAGAACGTCTTCGACCCGGATATGAACGTCACGGAACTGCGCCGCAGGGTCGGCATGGTCTTCGAGGTCCCGACCCCGCTCCCCATCTCCATCTACGACAACGTCGCCTATGGCCCTCGCCTGCGCAGCCGGAAGAACCATGACTCCCTGGACGAGGTCGTCGAGACCGCCCTGGTCCGCGCCGCCCTCTGGGATGACGTCAAGGACCGCCTGCACACCCCGGGAGCGCGACTGTCCGGCGGGCAGCAGCAGCGACTGTGCATCGCGCGCGTTCTGGCGCTGGAGCCCGAAGTGATCCTGCTGGATCGGCCCTGCTCCGGCCTCGACCCGATCTCCACCGCGAAGATCGAGGAGTCCCTCCGCCAGCTGAAGGAACATTTCACCATCGTCCTGATCCCCCACAACGTCCAGCAAGCCGGGCGTGTCTCGGACAAGGTCGCCTTCATGCTGATGGGGAGCCTGGTGGAGCACGGCGCGACCGAGGAGGTCTTCAAGAATCCAAAGGACAAGAGGACCAGCGACTACATCACCGGAAGGTTCGGCTAGGCAGGATTCGACGGAAGCCGAATGCCGGTCTCAAGCCTCCTTCTTCGGACCCTTGCCGCCTCTGCGTCTGCGCCACATGGTTTCGACCGTTTCCTTGAAGAACCGGTCGTTCTTCGGTTGGATTCCCGAAAGCTCATCCAGGATGCCGACGACCTGCTTCAGGCTGCCTTCCAGCAGATTGTTCGCGACACAGCGGTTCGGCAGGTTCTGTACGAGATCGAAGTGGAACGAGTGGATCAACGTGTCGATCAGGATCATCTTCTCGTCCAGCGTCTTCGCAACGGGGTATTTCTCGAAATAGACTTCGAAGGCGGGAAGGGCTTTGCCCCGCCATAGATCCCTGTGCCGCCAGCTCGCCAGGTACTTGTCCTTGGTGATGGAAAACATGCAGCCAGGTTCGGGGCATGTCGTCTCGACATCCAGGAGAGATACCTGGAACTCGCGCCCGCATTCCGGGCAGAGGCATTTCGAGTCCGCGACCAGCAGGATCGACTTCACCCGCAGGTAGAGACCGATTCCGACGTCATCGACATCCGCCGGCTCCAACCGACCCGTCACATAGCGTCTGTAAAGCGATACGACGCGCTGGGGGTCGATCTTCGGGGACCACTTCACACCGGCCATGATTCCGCCTGATTGACGCATTCCACGAAAGCCTTCGTCGCCTGCGTGCCGACGGGTTCGGATGAATATCCCGCGATGGAGATGCTTCGGACCTCTCCTGGCAGCAGGTCGAAGTACGCGTCCGAGGGCAGCGCCTCGTCATTGCAGCGGAAGCGGACTCCGTGCGCGAAGGTCCGGCTCGTGACCTTGAAATGGAGGCCGGTCGTATCTTCTCGGAAGTCGAACGCCTTCGGAACGGCGAGTGGCATGAGAAGGTCCCGATACGGATGGAGTCTCAGGGTTGCGGGAAGCAGCCCCTCGACGGGCTGCGTCGGCATGACGAAGTGGACGCCGGTGATTCCATTTGCGTCGCTCCGGTCGAATTCATGGATGACCTGCCTGGACTGCGCGGGAAGAAGAACGGATACGCGTTCCATCACTCTTCCGGCACCGTCGAATCCAACGAATCCGCACTCGATCGTGAGGGAAAGGGAGTGCGGGGTCTCGTTGATGCCGACGACCTGGATCCTTCCACCGACTTCCCGGAGGATGAACTTCAGAGGGCTCAACGCCCGACGGACGAAATAGAACGACGGTTTCCTCCGGACATAGTAGTCCAGGGTAGTCCAACCCGTTTCTCCCCAGCAGTCGTCGTACATCCAGTACAGGCCGCCGAAGCACCCCAGGTTGAACCGGAGGGCTTCGAGGGAGTATCCCAGCATCAGCCCCTGGCAAAGGGAGGCATACAGCAGGTAGTCCTCCAACGACAGATCGCTCGCGTCCCGGTAGTGGTAGGCGATTCCAGCCTGGACCGTATCCTTCTCGAAAGCGTTGTTGTGCAGGGCCCAAAGAGCGCCGCCGCGGTCCAGAGGAGAGTCTCCCAGATACTCGCGGATCGACTCGATGCGGCAGGGACCAGGGTATCCATATTCCGAAACGAATTTCGCCCGAAGTCCGTCGTACTCCTGTGGGGTGATACGCTTCCGCATGTCCTCGTTCATCATGCACTCGCCCCAGTGGTGCTTGTCGCCGGAGTCGTCCCCCATGGGGTTCACCCCGCCATAGGGAGAGGAAGGCCAATAGGGCGTTTCCGGACAATTCCTGCGGACGGCGGCAGGCGCCACCCCGTGGAACAACCGGGCGCCCGGGTAGGTAGGCTTGTCCCGATGCGCATCCATCGACACGATGACCTGGGAGATCTCGTTGTTCCCGCACCACAGCACGATGCTGGGGTGGTTGCGCAGTCTTCGAGTCTGGTATTCCATCTCCGCTTCGACTTCCCGCACGAACCACTCCCGGTCGTCCGGGTACCCGGCGCAGGCGAACATGAAGTCCTGCCAGACCATGATGCCGAGCTCGTCGCAGAGGTCGTAGAAGACATCCTGCTCGTACAGACCCCCGCCCCAGACGCGGAGCATGTTGAAGTTCGATGCGACGGCCTCCTCGACCAGCCGACGGTACTTGGCATCCGTCACGCGGGCATAGATGGAATCCGCGGGAATCCAGTTGGCGCCCTTGCAGAAGACCTTGGAACCGTTCACGCGGAGTGCGAAACCCGTCTCCACGTCATTGATCGGCTCCATCGCCAGGCCCACGGTTCGAAGCGCGAACCGGAAGGGGAACCCCTCCTGGCCCTGGATCGTGCAGACGGCGTCGTATATCGGCTGGGCCCCCATGCCGTTCGGCCACCAGATCTCCGGGGTCGAGATCTCCATGGTGAACGTCACGAAATTGAGGCCGGACTGCAGGAAGACGTCCTTCAACTCCCCCGTGCAGCGTCTTCCGGAAGGGCTCGTGATGACGAACTCGACGTTGGCGCGATGGGAGGCAAGGGGTCGGAGGTTCTCGATCTCCGCTTCGAACGAGACGACCGCCGAACTGCCGGCGGCAAAAGAGCCGACCGAACGTGTAACCGCATGGACGCTGCGGACGGCGCTGGCTTCGAGCATCCGGAGGAAGACCGGCATCATGATGCCGCATGTCGCGACTCTGGGACCCCAGTCCCAGCCGAAGACGTACTGGGGCTTGCGGACCATGGCCCGCCGCTTGTCGCCACGGGCGCTTCGCCCGGCGTCGGCCTCCCCGAAGACGGTGTCGGCGAATCCGGCGACATCCTCCAGGGTGTAGTGCTCGAGTCCCGAAGTCACGCGGATAAGGAGGGTGTTGATGCCGACCCGAAGATCCGGTCCCACCTCCGCCACAAAGGGGTAGAAGGCGCTCCGGTGGTGTCCGAGGTGGCGGCCGTTGAGGAACACGTCGGCCTCCGAGTCCAGCATCCCGCAGAAGAGTTCGACGGTCCGGCAGGTGGTCGGCGGGGATTCCCAGAGGAAGTCCTTCCGGAACCACCAGGACCGGTCCTCCACCCATTCGGACTCGAAGCAGAAGTCCGCGACGACGGGGTCCCGGATCAGGTTCATCTCGATCAGCGGCATGCGCACGTCGCAGGGCACCGTCGTTTCGAGCCAGCCGTCCACGGACGCCAGAATCTCCGCCGCCTGCTCGCCCCCCTTCGAAAGGGGTTCCTGCCGCAACTGCCAGATGCCGTCCAGTCTCAGTTCCATGTTCTTCCTCTGATTCTGCGTTTCCGCGCGGGGGTCAGGCCCATTTCTCGATGCGCTGGATCACTCGCTCGGCGGTTTCCACGCTGTCGATTCCCGAGATGCCCGCGAACCAGACCCCTTCGGGGCGCAGCGTCTCGAAGATCAACGGCAGATCGTCGACCGTGATTTCGTTGAGCTGGATGCTCTTCCCCTTGTTCTGGATCTTCTGGTAGACCTTGACCCAGCGGCGATACCCTTCGTTGCCCGCACCGCAGACCCACTGGATGGCATCCAGTTCTTCGATTTCGAGCAGGGTGTCGAGGTGGCGCAGCGCACCGGGACCGTCGAGGTGGTATATCGAGCGGTCGTAGAAACGGCACTCTTCGATGATACCGGGCAGGAAGAACTCCTGGAACATCTCGTTGCTGATCATGCACGAGAAGTCGTTCGACGGGATATAGAATTTCCCTCTGTGGATCAGGGGCGTCCAGGACGTGATCGGCATGTCCTTCGCGCGGAGCATTTCGTACAGCATGTCGTACGCCTTGTAGTAGTCGCCGCTGGACTGCGCCAGCTTCGCCTTGACGTGCTCCGGGTTGTCCATCATGTCCATCGCCAGCGTCTGCGGGTCGCGCAGCGCGGCGAGATGGTCGGCGCCCGGATGAAGGTCCGTCATGCCGACGATGTAGTGGCCGACGCCGTAGTCCAGGAGAAGCTTCGTGAATTTCACCGTCTTGCGGAAGAGCGGGTGGTTCGGGTCGAACACCGCCTTGTCGGCGTCCTTGTCCCAGTCCTTCACGCAGGGCTCGCTCCAGGCCGTGTCTTCGCCGAATTCGTAGCCGCAGCCGCACCAGGCGCTGAAGATCTCCGGACCCAGGTTGGGCCAGGCGACCGGCAGAGAGTCCGCCAGGAACTGGTGGTTGCGAAGGGACTTGTCGATCATCTCGGCTCTGAACTCGATGTCGAGCCACCGCTCCCTTTGATTTGGGTACGACTTCGTCGGCAGAGGCTTCGCCTTCGGATCAGGCAGCACGATGCTGACGGGGGGCCGGTCGAGGATCTCCTGGTGCCAGAAAGCGTCGTATCTCTTCTCCACCTGTTCGAAATCGGGTTTCAGTGAAAACTGCATGGCTCACCCTCCGTGAAGCACAACACGGAACGACCCTCGCTTGTACGAAGGGCCCTTCCGTGAAGCGCGGTGGATTACGTTTCCTCGATGGACCGCACGGTTTCCGGCTGTCTAGCCCTTGACGCTCCCGAGGACGAGTCCCGTCGTGAAGTACTTCTGGATGAAGGGATACACCATCAGGATGGGAATGGCACCGAGGAACAGCTGCGCCGCACGACCCGTGCGGGCGTTCATCAAGGCGATGAGCTTGGCGTAGTCGCCCTGGGCCATGCGCATGATGAGCTCGAAGTCGCGGACCATCGTCTGCAGGTAGGTCTGCAATGGATACAGCTTGCTGTTCTGCATGTAGATCAGACCGCTGAACCAATCGTTCCAGTGGCCGACGACGGAGAACAGACCGACGGTCGCGATGGCGGGCGTCAGCAGAGGCAGCATGATGGTGAAGAGCACCTTGAACACGCCGGCGCCGTCGATCCGGGCGGCGTCCTCGATCTCTTCCGGCAGGCCACGGATGAAGTTCATCATGATGATCATGCTGAAGACCGGCAGGGCGCCCGGCAGGACCAGGGACCAGAGGGAGTTCAGAAGCTTCAGATCGGAGACGAGGATGTAGGTCGGAATCAGGCCGCCGCCGATGATCATCGTGGTGATGAAGAAGACCATGTAGATGTTGCGGGTAGCGAACTTCTCCTTGGGGCGCGACAACGGATAGGCGGTCAGGACGATCAGCAGCAGATTCACCACCAAGCCAAGCATGACGCGCTGGACGCTGACCGAAATGGCGGCGAGGAACTTGCCGCCTCGGAAGGCGAAGTCGTAGGCGGCCGTCGTGAATCCCATCGGAAAGAAGGTGATCTTGCCGGCCGCGACCAGGGAGGCGTTGCTGAAGGATAGGGCGAGGAGGTGGATGAACGGCAGGATGCATACCAGCGCGGATACACACAGGAATACGCTGTTGAAGACGATGAATGCCCTACGAGCAGGTGACTTGTAATTGATCATGCGGAATCCCCTTCATCGACATGTCGTGGGTTGGGCCCTCGACTAGAACACCCGATACCCGGCGAACCTGTCAGCCATATAATAGGACAGCATTATCATGACGCCCGATACGACGGACTTGAACATGCCGACCGCCGTTCCGACCGAATATTGGGCTTGCTGGATGCCGAGACGATAGACGTAGGTGTCGATGATATCCCCCGATTTATATACGATTGGGGAATACAGGTTGTAGATCTGGTCGAATCCGGCATTCAGGACGTTTCCAAGGGAAAGGATCGTCATGAGGACGATCGTCGACATGATCATGGGAATCGTGATGTAGCGGGTCTGCTTCCAGCGCTTCGCGCCATCGACGACCGCGGCCTCATAGAGACCGGGGTCGATGCTGGTCAACGCCGCGAGATAGATGACGGTGCCGAAACCGAACGTCTTCCATACTTCCGAAAGAATCATCGTCCACGGGAAGACCGAAGCGTTCCCTAGGAAGGAAATCGGCTTGGCCACGATTCCCCAGGAGACCAGGGTGGAGTTGATGATGCCCTGGCTGCCGAGGATATCGATCATGACGCCGGCCATGATGACCCAGGATAGGAAGTTCGGGATGTAGACGATGGTCTGGAACGTGCGCTTGGCATAGGTGCGGCGCACCTCGTTGAGCATGAGCGAGAAGAACACCGGAACGACGATGCCGCCGATGATCTTGAAGACGGCGATGTAGATGGTGTTCCATATGGTCTGGATGAAACCGGGCTGATTGAACAGATACTTGAAGTTGTCCAGTCCGATCCACCGCGAAGCAAACCCCATGGCGGGGTTGTACTTCTGGAAGGCGATGACGAGGCCGTACAAGGGGATGTAGCTGAAGACGAATACCAGGATGAGGGCGGGAATCAGTAGGACATGGTATTGCCATTGTCTGCGCATTTTGCTCATGAACGAGCTTCCCATGGGCATCCCCCTTAATTGTCGAATTCAGTGTGGTGGCAAATCCGACGATGGTGTCCGCCCCGATGCCGGGGCGGACACAATCGTCGCGTATGCGCTAGACTGGATTTACTTGCCGTACATTTCGTTGACGCCGGCCGTGACGGCATCGCCGCCAGCGGTCTTCCAAGCTGCGATCAGGGTGTCGTAGTATTCGATCGGCTCGACGCCCATGATGATCTTGGTGTAGCCTTCGACGAGGAGGCTGTCGAGGGTGGAGCCGTAGTCGACGACCGCCTGAGGCGTGGAGCCCCAGACCTTGCTCTTCATGAGCTGGTCGTTGTCGACGTGGCTGATGGCGCGGGAGAGGGAGGACTTGTCATAGCCCATCTGGAGGTAGCGGCCGAGGCCGACGAGGTCCTTGTCCTTGAGCCACTTCTGGATCTCGTTGTAGAACAGGGTGGCGTTGCCGGAGGGGAACTTCTCGACGCCGGTGGCGTTCGCAGCCACAACGGCCTTGATGTCGTTGTAGTGCTGGAACAGGACCTTGAACGGGCCGGTGACGTGGTGCATGTCATTGGTGTTGAAGGGAAGGACCTGCTCGAGCGTCATGGTGCCTTCGCCCAGGGAGATGTCGAGGACGTCGACATAGTTGTCGATCAGCTTGATGAGGGCTTCAGGAGTCTCGTATCCAGCGCGCACGCAGTTGTAGCCGTCGTTGGCGAACTGCAGCGGGAACATGAGCTTCTTGTCGTCGACGACAGGCAGCGGATAGGAGACGAAATAGGTTCCGTCGCCCTGGTTCACGACCATGTCCTTGCCGACCTGCCAGCCAGCCCAGTTCTGCTGTGCAAAGGCGCCGACGTTGCCCTTGAAGGCATCCTGGAACATGGCGGAGTTGTCGAGGGTGGCGAAGTCTTCGCGGACGAATCCGTTCTTGTACCACTCCGCCCACTTGGCGAGAGCGACCTTGGTTTCAGGAAGGGTTGCGCCGTAGACGATCTTGCCGTCGGGTCCGTCGACCCAGATCTGGGGATACGCGTGGAAGGCGGGAGCGAGCTGGAAGAACACGTTCAGGTTCTTGTCTTCCATGATGCCGTACTTGGCGGCATGGTTCGTCTTGAATCCGGCCATGATGGCTTCGAATCCAGCGATCGTGGAAGTCTGGGCATCGGTGACCTTGTCGGCATCGGCCCAGTCTTTTCTCAGCCACAGATGCATCGTGGAGGTCTCGTAGCCGTAGTTCAGTCTCGGCATGCCATAGATCTTGTCGCCGGACATCGCGGTTTCCATGATGTCCCAGGTCTTCTCCTGCATCTTCTTGAATTCGGGAGACGCATAGTCGTTATAAGCGGAGGTCAGGTCGGCGAGCATGCCGGCCGCGAGTAGCTGGTTGAACTGGACTGTGTTGGCCTGGAAGGCATCCGGAAGCGTCTTGGATGCGATCGCGAGGTTCAGCTTCACGTCGTATTCGATGGAAACCCAGTCGGCCTGGACTTCGACATTGAAGCGCTCTTTCCACATCTTGGTCCAGAGGTTGTTGTTGTAGTCTTCGCCCGTGGCGAACTTGGCATTGGTGATTTCAGGATAAGCGGCCTTGATCACGACGGTCGTCGCGAACGGGGCTCTCCAGTCGATGGCACCGGCCGTGGGAGTCGCAGCGCCCGTAGGAGCCTTCGTCGCGGTCGGAGTGCCGGAGCACGCGACCATGGAAGCGACCAGGATGACGGCCAACAGAATCACTAGTAAACGTTTCATCATTGTTTCTCCTCCTTGAGTTCTTTCCTTTGATTTTTCAATCGAACAGGCAAGTGGACGTTTGGACAGGAGATTTCGAGTCAGCGACTTCGCTACTTGATCAGCATCACCCCCCATTTGGTACTCGTACGATTCTGGTACAAATGTGGCGCCGAACGATGGCCTCTCGTTCGTTGACATTGTCATACTAGCAACTTGAACAAGTACACACAACAATATATCTTATCCTTTGTATAAATTATTGACTCCATTGTCCATTCGCTCCAGAGGATCGGCGGGTCGCTTGCAAACTCCATGCCCTGCACTTATCATGCAATCCAGACGAATACGGTCGGAACTGCATTCGCTTCCTCCACTGCCTGCAGCAGTCGGTTGCTTCCCAACCGGCCTTTCCCATGGGTGGAATCATGAAGATTCTCAGGCTCAGCGTTCTTGGGCGGCTCATCGTTCTTTTCCTGGGGATCCTGCTGCCGATTTCGATTTCGGGAGCGTGGATCGTGCTTTCCGCGAACAAGGGACTCGAAAAGGAGATTTCGAAGTCCGTGCAGCAGAACGTCGAGAACTTCACGGAGGTGTTCGACAGGCAGTTGTCCGAGATCAACATGACCGCCTTGTCCATCCTCGCACAGAGCCGCGTCCAATTGCTGGCCAGGCAGAACAGCCGCACGAAATATGAAACCTATACCAACATCAACACCATGCGCGAATTCATGACCAACATGACCAACATCAAGAATCCCAACTACTTCATCGACAACATCCGGGTCTACCTCCCTCGACTCGGGAAGGCATACAATGCCGACGGCTACGTCAAAGGCAGCATCCAGGACCTGTCGGACGAAGAATACCAGGCGTTGCTGGACGTCAAGAGCACCAGCGGGAACCTGATCTACTATGAAGACCACCTGATCACGCTCAGCACGCTGACGCTTCAGAATCCCCGGAGCATGATCGAAGTGGAGTTCAACCTTGCGAACCTGTCGGAATATCTCTCCTCCCCCCTCATCTACAGCGGTTCCTTTTATCTGTTCATTCTGCCCGAGCAGAGTTTCTTTCTCAGCAACATGGACAAGGAACATTCCGACCAGCTTCTGTCCATGACGCCGGACGCTCTCGACCGCGCGACGGAATTCCGGTTTGCCGGAGACCCGAATACCTCCTACAACGTCTTCCTCTCCACCATTCCTTCCATCGGCGGAACCTACGTCCAGATCATTCCCCAGAACCAGCTGATGCAGCCTTCGATCTTCTCGACGCGCTATGTCCTCATCCTTCTGATCGTCATGCTCCTCGGCGTCCTCGTGTTCTTCGGCGGTGCCTACAACCTGATCCACAAACCGCTGCACAAACTGATCCTCGGCTTCAAGGCCCTGGGGGAGGACAACGATTTCCACATGCGTGTCGCGAGTTCGGAGTCTCCCGACTTCTCGTATCTGTACAATGCATTCAACAAGATGGCGGAACAGCTCTACAAGCTGATCTACCAGGACTACTATCATGGGATGCTGCTGCAGAAAGCGAACCTGAAGCAGCTGCAGGCGCAGATCAACCCCCATTTCCTGTACAACAGCTATTTCATGCTGTATCGGATGATCAAGTCCGAGCAGCATGAGGAGTCGAAGATCGTGGCGAAGGAACTCGGGACCTATTTCCAGTACATCACGAGAAACGATGCGGATGCGGTGACCCTGCTGGATGAGTTCACCCACGCGAAGATCTACTCCAACATACAGTCCGTGCGTTTCGGCAACCGGATCCGTGTGGAGTTCTCGGAATTGCCGGGAAATTTCGCCCGCTTCGAGGTGCCCAAGCTCGTGCTGCAGCCCATCGTCGAAAACGCTTTCAACTATGGGTTGGAGAACAAGGTGTCCGATGGTCTTCTGAAGGTCGGTTTCACGGACCGGACGACTTCTCTGGTCATCACGGTGGAAGACAATGGCGAATCCCTGACGGACGAGGCGCTCGCCGAAATCCAGAGCCGGTTCGCGGTTCCCGGGATCGACGGCATGCAAGGCGAGATCACCGGACTCGTGAACATCTACAAGCGGCTGCAGATCTTCTTCAAGCGAGACGACGTCCTGAGCGTCTCCCGTTCTCCACTCGGGGGAATGAGCGTGCAGGTCCTCATTTATGAACCGGAATCGGAGGTGACGGGCGATGTTCCGATTGCTGATCGTTGACGACGAACCACATGTCGTGAATTGGCTCGTCGATCTGTTCCAGGCGCAAGCCGACATGGACCTCGAGGTCCTCAAGGCCTATTCGGGCATGGTGGCGCTCGAGCTGCTCGACCATCATCGCGTCGATGTCATCGTGCTGGACATCAAGATGCCGGGGCTGTCGGGTCTTGAAGTCGCGGACCGCATCAACCTCAACTGGCCCGCGTGCAGGATCGTCTTCCTGACCGGACACAGCGATTTCGATTCCATCTACAAGGCGAACAAGAAGAGCAATGTCACCTACCTGTTGAAAACGGAAGACGATGCGGAGATCATCACGGCGGTCCAGAATTGCATTTCGTCCCTGGAGGTCAATCGGAAGAACGACGATTTCGTGACGCAGGCCATCTGGAGCGAGCGTTTCTCCCAGCACCTGGTCAAGCGTGAGATCCTGAGGCACGTCATCGCCGGACTGCGGCTCGACGAAGTCCGGGAGCGGATCCGATGGCAGCCGAAGGATCTGAAGTTCGACGGCTCGCGTCCCGTGTTCCTGATCCATATCAGGATCCGCTGGTTGAATGCCGTCCAATACGACACGGACTTCAACGCGCTGATGATCCGGATGGAGCACATCATCCAGACGAATCTGAACGAGCGATTCTCCGTGGCTCTGGTGGACACGGATCCGACGAACGTGGTGTGCTTCCTCCAACTCCTACCTGACTCCGCACAGACCACGGTCGCCGATTCCGTCTATGTGAAGGAATCCCTGGACGGCATCGTGACCCAGTGTGCCGCCGCCCTTTCCTGTTCCGCGATCTTCCTTCTGTATGAAAGGGAGGTCAAGTGGAAGGACGTCGCCATCGCCTGCGAGCAGATGGCGGAAAGGTGCCAGACCCTCCTGCAGACGGAGATCTTCTCCGAGTCCTACGCTTCGGTGTTCAAGGCGGAGCAGGATCCCGCGACCCTCGTGGAGACCTGCACGAGGCCGCCGGTCGCCGCGAGCCTTTACGAGAACCTATTCCACTACATCAATCAAGGCGACAGGAAGGCCTTCCACGCCGAATTCATGAAGCTGTCCCGTCAGGTCCATGCCAAGAACAACATGCATCACCTGCCGACCGTGCGGATGTACCAGTCCGTCACCTTGATCTTCATCGATTTCATCATCCGATATTCCCTGCAGGAAAAGATCTCCTCGAGAATCCGGTTGCACAATCTGTTCTCGCTGGATAGCTTCGACTGCTGGATCGATGCCTTCCACTATCTTGAAAAGGTGGCGGAAGCCTTGTTCGCTCTGATCGGCAACGAGGAGCAGAACCGAAACGAGCGTTTGGTCAGCGCGATCAAGCACTATATCCGGAGCCACCTGGATTCGGAGATGACGCTCACGAGCATCGCCAACAACGTGAACTACAGCAGTTCCTACATCTCCCGCGTGTTCAACCAGACGGCCCAGATCAGCATCTCCGCCTACATCAACAACACGCGCGTGGAGAAGGCGAAGGAGCTGCTGCAGCAGACCAACGAGAACGTGCAGGAAGTCGCGCAGAAGACCGGATTCGTCACCCCGCAGTATTTCGCCATCGTCTTCAAGAAGAACGTCGGGATCTCCCCGCGCGAGTACCGAAGCCTCTATTTCCCTGAATCCGGTCGGTAGTCCTCGGTCTCCTGGGGTTTCAGGACGATGCGGCCGTCCTCGAGTTCGGCGCGCAGCATGCCGCGGCCGTGGAGACCCAGAGCATCGAGGTAGCCGCGGGGCAGTTGCAGTCGGCCGGTCCGGTCGAGCACCACGAGTTCGTCGTGGCTGGCGTCGGCGGCACCGGTCTCCCCTGCCCCCTCGGCGTCGCTCATCCCGAGGGCGCCCAGGCGGGCCAGCTCCTCGGCATAGTGCCGCGTCATGAGGAACTCGCTGCTCGTGCGCCCGTCCCGGATGGCCACGACGCGCTCCACCGACCGGGACAGCTGGCGGTCGTGGGTGACGATGACGATGGTCAGCCCCATCTCCCGGTTCAAGGTCCGGAAGAGGTCGTAAAGCATTCCGGCGGTCCGCCGGTCCACCGAACCGGTCGGTTCGTCGGCAAGAAGCAGTCCCGGTCGGTTGGCCAGGGCGATGGCGATGGCCACGCGCTGCTGTTCGCCGCCGGACAACTGCTGCAGCCGGCTATTCCGGCGAGGAGTCAGGCCGACCCGATCCAGCAGTTCGAGGGCGCGGGAGCGGCGCTCCCCGGCCCCATCCAGCATCATGGGGACCTCGACGTTCTCGACGGCGGTCAGATAGGGAATCAGGTTGCGGGCGTTGTTCTGCCAGACGAACCCGACGGTTCTCCGCTTGTATTCGACCCGCTTCGCCTCGCTGATGGAGAGCAGGTCGTAGCCGTCGACCTCGAGCCTTCCCGCCGATGGCCGGTCCAGTCCGCCCAGCAGGTTCAGCAGCGTGGACTTGCCGGAGCCGCTGTTGCCGATGATGGCCATCATCTCGCCCCGCTGCACCGTCAGGTCCAGCCCTTGCAAGGCCAGGACCTCGAAGTCGTTGGTCTTGAAGATCTTGACCAGACCCTCGCACTCGATCATGGGACCCGTCTTCGCGGACGCCGTCTTCAGGACGGCTTCGGCGCTCATGCGAGCTCCCCCTCGTCCAGCGAATAGACCGTGTCCGCCAGTTCCATCATGTTGGGGTCGTGCGTGGTCATGACGATCGTGAGCCCCTCCTTCGCGACGAGGGTACGGAAGAGTCCGACGACCTGAAGACCCATGTTCGAGTCCAGTTCAGCCGTCGGCTCGTCGGCGAAGACCACGGCCGGGCGGTGGGCGATGGCCCGCGCGATGGCCACGCGCTGCTGCTCGCCGCCGGACAGCTCCTGCGTCCGGTGCGTCATGCGCTTCTCGAGACCGACATGCTCCAGCACCTCCTCGACCCGGGCCTTGCGCTTCCCAGCGTCGTACCCCGCGACCCGCAGGCCGAAGTCGACGTTCTCGAAGGCGGTCATCGAGGAGATCAGGGCGACCGACTGGAACACGAACCCCATGTGCTGCCGGCGGAGTTCGTCCCGCTGCCGTTCGGGCAGGCAGGTGATGTCGCGGCCGTCGAAGTGGACCGCGCCCGAGGTTGGGAGGTCCAGACCACCCAGCAGGTTGATCAGGGTGGTCTTCCCCGATCCGGAACGGCCCTTCAGCATGGTGAGGGAACTTCGTGCGATGGTGATCGACAGGTCCTGGAGCACGCGCACCGTCTCCTGACCCGACCGGAAACTGCGGCAAAGCGATACCGTGCGGAGGATTGGAAGATCATTCATGGCGCTACTCCTCCCCCAGTTTGACGGCCTGGTCGATCCGGATGCGAAGGATCATCCGGGTCAGCACGGCGAAGCAGACCACGAGGATTCCCCCGAGAATGATATAGATCCGGGCGGTGTCGGTGGACGAGGAGACGATCTGGAAGTGCAGCGGCTGGTCCGCCGCGCTGAAGACGAGCTGGAACAACGGCACGAAGAGACGGCTGGCGAGGTTGCCCAGAAGGACCCCGATGCCGATCGCCACGCCGGAGACCAGGACCTGCTCGCACAGCAGCATGCCGACGATGGACACCCGACTCATGCCCATGGCGCGATATACGCCGAACTGGAGGACGCGGGCCTGCACGGACAGGATCCAGTAGATCAGGAACCCGATGGCGCAGATCAGCATCGAGATCAGGAAGCCGAGGGTCAATGCGCCGTTCGTCCCCTGCAGCTGCGGGTCGTTGCGGGCGATCACGACCTGCTGGTTCGCCGACGCGATGGTCTCGAGGCGGATCTTCGCGGCTTCGACCGCATCGTACACGACCTTGTCGGTCATGCCGTCCGTGCGCTTCATCCAGACCTCGTAGGGCAGGATCGACGACTGGCTCAGCACGTAATCCAGATGGGAGACGATCAGCGAGTGCGTGACGGGGTGGCCGTCCTTGTCCAGCGTGAGCGGCCGGAATCCTGGCCACTGGTCGATGAAGGCCACGATGATCCCATCGACGTCGGACCCGCCTTCGATGGAGTAGGTGATGGTGTCCCCCACCGCGAGATCCAGCGTCTCCTGCAGGTCCGACGAGACGAGCACGGCGCCGGGCATCCGGGTCATGACGTTCATGTACGCGTTCATGTGATAGGCGTTCAGGTCGGTCCTCGTCCACGCGGTGCGGGCGAATTCGTACGGGTCGACGGCCATGACCTCCGTTTCGGCCCACGTTCTGCCCTTCGACAGCAGGACCTTGGAGGAGCGGAGGACCCGGGTCGCCGAGTCGATCCCGGGGAACGCGAGGTAGCGATCGAAGTCCGGCTCGACGTACCGGAGGACCTTCGACGTCGTGTCCGTCGAGAGAGAAACCCCGGGCATGGCGTACGGGTCGTACGGGTTGCCGTTCTCATCGTACTGGGTCCACTTCTCCTGCAGGACGAGGTCGGCTCCCACCACATAGCGGATCCCGTCCTCCGTGTTGTGGTTGATGGTGTGGGCGGCGTTGGCGTTGAAGAGACCGATGGACAGGGACAGGATGAGGAAGAGCATGAGGAACTGCTCCTGGCCGTCCGACCGGATCAGGCGGTGGAAGGAAGCGTAGAGGACGGGGCTCCAGAACTTCCGTCCGATATGGTAGAACCCCTGCAGGAGGAACGGGTAGATCCGCAGGAACAGCAGGCCGGCTCCGAGGAGGAACAGGGTCGAAGCCAGGAAGAGAAGTCCGTCGAGGTCGTTGCCGGTGCCGCTGAGCCCGGTCTTCTGCTGGAGGAGGACCTGCGCCTGGAGCCGGTACAGGCCGTAGAGGCTGGCCGCGAGGAGGACGACGTCGAGGAAGATCCGCTGCCAGAAGGGAGCCCGGAGTCGGCGCGACTTGCGTTGCTTCAGCTGGACGATGGAGGTCCGCGACTGCAGGTAGACCGGCAGCAGCGTCGTCGCGAGGAACAGGAAGACGGCGGCCACTGCGAAGCCTATGGCCGTCGTGGACAGGGTGAGCGTCAGGGCCTTCCGGTCCACGAACTCGAGGAACCCGTTGGACGCGCCGATCACGCGCACCATCACGAGGCCGAGCAGGGGACCGGCCACGAGCGTCAGGAGGCCCAGCAGGAGGCCTTCCAGGGCGTAGATCCCGATGATCCGGGATTTTGCGGCGCCGCGGCTCTCCAGCACGGCGATCAGGTTCGTCTCGCTGCGCACGGACAGCTGCGCGACCATGAACAGATAGAAGAGCAGCATGAGCAGGATCGGGATGACCAGGATCTGGAGAGTCAGCCGCAGTTCGGCCGCCCGGCCGGTGTAGTTGTCGAGGACGGCGGAGGCGGGGCTGTCGAGGCGCATCGCGTACGGCTTCTCGTCCACGTAGGTCATTGCCTTCTTGAAGACCTTCGTCAGCGTGCCGACGTCGCCGATCCGGTAGTCGTGGTATTCATAGGCCGTGTAGAGGAGCTGCTCGTAGATCGCGAAGGGAGGATACGTGCCCCCGAGGCCGAGCAGCAGGTCGGAGTCGGCCATCAGGGAGGTCTCGAAATGGTCGATGCTCTTGTACCAGTACAGGTCGTGCGGATCGGTGGCGGCGTAGACTCCGACGACGCGGATCGAAAGAAGAGAAGGATCCGTGATCTTCTGCCGGTAGCTGAAGATCGGGTATTCCCGGTCGAGGATCACGCTGGAGTTCTTGAGCGCGGCGTCGCTGACGACCACCTCCAGCACCCCGTCGACGATCTCCTTGCCGTACATCCTCCCCTTGACGATGTCCACATGTCCTTCGAATTCCGAAAGGCTCCGGATGGAGAACTCGACGTTGTTGTTGGTGGTGTTTTCGTCGAGCTTGTAGAAGAGGTTCGGCACCGTGAAGATCTCGCCCGTCAGCAGCGGTTCGTAGGGGATGTCGCCTCTCCACTTGTCGAGCTCGCTCCGAAGGCCTTTGATCGAGGCGGAATCGGCCGACAGGCCCACGTAGGCGCCGGTACCCGCCACGGAGAGGTACCCCGGGAATCGTCCGGTCGAGATCTGGGCGTTCTCCAGGTCCCGGGTCAGCATGCGCTGCAGGATTCCGTCCGTGTACACCGGGATGCTGGAGGCCATGCCGACGGCCAGGAAGGACCCCACCAGGAGGCATAGCACCTTCCAGAAATTGCTCCGGAGCTTGTTCAGGACGAAACGAAACACGCTTCTTCCTCCCCTAGCCCATGATGACCAGGTCGCCTTCGTCGAGACCCGTGAGAATCTCGGCCTCCGTATCGGTCATGAGTCCGATCTCGACATCCTTCTCGACCCGGACGCCGTCCAGAAGGACGTTCACGTACTTCCGGCCGCTCATGAGGTTGACGAGGGAACGGGGCAGTACGATGACGTCGAGCCGCTGGTCCTGGATATAGGTGATGCGGAGGGTATCGCCCAGCTTCGCGTCTTCGGGGAAGCCGGCGACGAATTCGATCACCGCGGCGGTGCGCAGGCGCTCGTCCGGGTCGTTGAACAGGGTGGAGGGGTTCGCCACGACTTCGCCGGCCAGCACGGACGTCTTGTATTCGAGCTGCACGCCCGCGCCGATGGGCAGTTCCCCGGCGTCGATGTCGTTGGTCACGAGCAGCATCTTCGATGTTTCGGAGACGCGGGCGACGATCTGATAGGCGTTGACGTATTCGCCGCGCGGCGTGGAGATCGTATAGGTGATCTGACCGTCGATCGGGGCCCGGATCACGGTGGCCTCCATGGCGGATTCCAGTGCCGCCAGGCGGATGCGCTGCTGTTTCAGGTCGATCTCCGTGCGCTTGATGGCATAGGTTCCGGCACCGGTCGCCCGCATGTTGGCGAGGTCGAGCACGATCTTCTCGACTTCCAGCTCCTGGAGGGCGATCTGGTCGTCCAGCGAGCCGGATTCCAGTTCGGCGATCAGGTCCCCGGCCTTGACTTCCTGTCCCATCTGGATGTGCATGATGGCCAGCCGGCCGCCCTGATCCTCGAAGGAGAGGGCCCGGGTATCGCTCGGCACCAGGATGCCGGTCATGCGCAACTGGGCGATCAGGCTCCCACGGGCCACCGCGTGGGTCCTGTACTCGATCTTCTGGGGCTCGACCAGCGGTGGGGCGAGGACCTCCTCCTCAGCGGGAAGAAGGCCGCAACCCGTTGCCAGCAGGCAGCAGGAAGCGATCAGAAAGGCGGCGGACCGCTGGATTCTTCGACCGGAACGCGTCTTCATCACCGACCTCGATTCATCGTGCGGCGCCCGGACAAAGGGGTCCGGACAAGCGGAAGCGATGGGACCGAATGTAGTATACACCGTCCCATAATTCCGAGGTTGCGGAATCACGTTGCGATGTACGCAATATCACCCACTTGCACCGGGCAACTTCCTCCCTTGATATTGGAGGCTGGCATGAGGTTCGGTCTCTGTGCGGAAGGAATTGCGGTTCCATATTGCCAGAGGCCATATCCGTTGCGCTCGTACTTCGAGATCTCGAAGGGAA
>CAZOHH010000019.1:0-9251 GCA_964579735.1 uncultured Oscillospiraceae bacterium
ACATCTACCAATGGGACGCCTGGTCCCAGAAGCGCATCCACCCCCCCGTGACCTATGGACACGAATTCGTCGGGCTCATCGAGTCCGTCGGCCCCGGCGTAGAACGATTCCACCCCGGGCAGCGCGTGTCCGCCGAGGGTCACATCACCTGCGGCACCTGCCGTTCCTGCCGCAACGGCCAGGCGCACCTCTGCCGCGACGTGAGCATCATCGGCGTCGATCGCGATGGCTGCTTCGCGGAGTTCCTCGTCATGCCGGCTGGCAACCTCTGGCCGGTCCACGCATCGATTCCCGACCGCCATGCGGCGCTGTTCGACCCGCTCGGCAACGCCATGCATACCGTGATGTCCCAACCCGTGAACATGAAGAAGGTCCTCGTCACCGGCGCCGGCGCAATCGGACTCTTCGCGGTTCCCATCGCCTGGGAGAACGGTGCGGAGAGCATCGTGGTCGTCGAGCCGTCGCCCATGAAGCGCGAAATCGCTCTGCGCATGGGTGCCCAGGCCGCCTTCGACCCCGCGGACCCGGAGATTGGCCAAAGAATCCTGGATGCGACATCCGGGTTCGGTCCCGATGTCCTGCTCGAGATGAGCGGCAGTTCTTCGGCGCTGCGGCTCGGACTCTGCGTTCTGGCGAATGGTGGACATGCGAGCCTGCTCGGCATCCCTCACGGCGAGACCACGCTGGACCTCTCGAACGAGGTGATCTTCAAGGGGATCACGATCCACGGCGTGACGGGCCGGAGGATGTACGAAACCTGGTACCAGACCGAGGACTTCCTGCTGCGGCATGGCGGAAACATCGAGCCCGCGATTTCCTTCTCGCTGCCGCTCGAGCAGGTCGAGGATGGATTCGCCGGGATGGAGAACGGGACTGCAGTCAAGGTCCTGTTGGAACTGTAGGCTGGAAATCCGGGGAGGGAAGAGTCATGGCGAAAGGCTTCTACGAACGCATCGAGGGAACGCTGGAGACGCTGCGGCGCGAGGGGACTTATAAGAAGCTGCGCTACGTTCAGGGACCGCTTGCCGGGAGGGCGGACATAGAGGGATTCGGACGCGTGCTGGTGCTGTGCTCCAACGACTACCTCGGATTCGCCGCGCATCCCGACCTGGTGGCCGCGGGCGAGGCGGCGTTGCGCAGCTTCGGAGCGGGAGCGGCGAGCGTGCGCTTCATCTGCGGGTCGTCGGTGCTGCATCGGCGCCTCGAGGAGCGCACGGCGGCCTTGCTCGGCAAGGAGGCATCGCTGGCCTACACCTCCTGCTGGAGCGCGAATACCGCCGCCATTCCGGCGTTGCTCGCAGCCGGGGACGCGGTGATCTCGGACGAATTGAACCACGCCAGCCTGATCGACGGGTGCCGGGCCGTGGGCAAGGACGTGAAGCGGCTCGTTTACAAACACGCGGACCTCGCGGACCTCGAGCGCTGCCTGAAGGAGACGACGGGCTGCGGGACACGCTTGGTCGTGACCGACGGCGTCTTCTCCATGGAGGGCGACATCGCCCCGCTGCCGGGAATCGTGGAGCTGGCGCAGAGATATGATGCCGTGACGCTGGTCGACGACTCGCATGCGACCGGCGTGATCGGGGCGACGGGCCGCGGCACCGAAGAGCACTTCGGGATGACCGGCAGCGTCGATATCATCACCGGTACATACGGCAAGGCGCTCGGAGGTGCGGGCGGCGGATTCGTCACGGCGCGCCGCTCCGTGGTGGACCTGCTGATACAGCGTTCCAGGCCGTCGCTGTTTTCCAATGCCCTGCCGCCTGTCCTGACCGCGATCGCCATCGCCGCCGTCGAGCGCCTGGAGGCGCACCCGGAATGCGTTCGGTCGCTGCGCACGAAGGCGCGCCATCTGCGGGACGCGCTGGTCCGGGCAGGGCTGCACCCGCTCGAAGGCGACACCGCCATCGTGCCCTTGATCGTGGGGGATACCGCCAAGGCCATCTCCCTGTCGTCGAAGATGCTCGAGAAAGGCGTTTTCGCCATCGGGTTCGGATTCCCCGTGGTTCCCGAAGGGACGGCCCGGATCCGCCTCCAGGTCTCCGATGCCCTGTCCATGGAGGACCTCGACTTCGCCGTCCGCATCGTCCAGGAGGCCATGCGGGAAGGGTAGGGGTGCGGAAAGTGAGAAGAGGCATGAAAAGGGAGCGGTCGTAACCGCTCCCTTCATCGTTCAGCCCACGTCCAGCCGACAGGCTTTGTAGGGTTCTATGGGCGGGTCTGGAAGTCTCGTGACGCGGTCGCCTACGAGAGGCCGGAGCGAAAGGAAGTACAAGGATTTCGGGATGCGTCCGCCGGCCGTGGCGGAAACGGAAATCCGACCTTCCGCCCAGGAGAGGCAGAACGCGTTCCCGAGGTCGTCGCGAAACGTATGGGAACCTCGGACTCCAGCCAGCAGGAAGGTCAAACGGTCATAGGCGTCCATTCGGTTGCCGACGTCGGACCCAAAACGGAACGTCGCGTCCAGGTTCAGAGGTAGGGCGGTCCCGTCGCGGAGATACACGGGGATCCGATCCGGACCGCAGTGGGAGACGAAGCGGTGTCCGCCCTCCCGTTCCTCGCCTGACCAGAGGTCGAGCCATGAGCCTTGTGGGAGGTAGACGGAGCGTCCACGCACGTTCTCCTCGAGCACCGGAGCGACGAGCAGCGAACCGAACAGGAACTGGTCTTCGATCCCGAGGCATTCCTTGTCGTCTGGGTAGTCGAGCAGAAGGTGGCGCATCAGGGGAAGGCCCGATTCGACGCTGTGGATGGCCTCGTTGTAGGCGTGCGGCAGCAGGTTCATGCGCCAGCGCGCTTCTCGGACGCCCATGTCGAGCAGGTCCGGGTCGCCGGTCACAGCCGCCATGTTCCAGGGGCTGCGGTCGTTGGTCTTGTCCGAGTCGGAGAGCGTGGCGCCGTATTGTCCGCGGGGCATATCGGAATGCCACTGCAGCGCCGACGTGTAGACGGCGGCCTGTGTCCCGCGCCGATAGAGGTCCGCCGTGGGCAGAGGACCCGTGAAACCGGCAACATCGAAGGTCCAGAAGAGCACGCCCGAGAGTCCGGCGGAGAGGCCGGCGCGAAGGGCGCTGCGGAATTCGTCGTACGTGGACAGCTGGTCTCCGCCCCAGTGCATCGGGGAGGTCTGAGCACCGGTGGAGCCGGCCCGGCTGAACAGGATCCGGTCCGGTCCGACGAAGTCCGCATAGCGCTTCATGTATAGGGCGGGATAGGCGTTGCGCATCTCGCGGCCGCGTCGACCGTCGAAGAAAAGGGTCTCCGGGTCGTAGACCATTTCTCCGCCGTCCGTCTTGAAGCCGTCGACACCGAGGTCGAGCAGGTGTCGGCGCTTTTCGAACCACCAGTCGACCGCCGCCGGGTTGGTGAAGTCGAGCAACATGGAGCGGGAGAACCAGCGGTCCTGCGGAATGCGGAACGGGGTGCCATCGGCAGCCTTCACGACGAATCCGCTTTCGGCGGCGAAGTGGTTCTCCGCTTCGCAGCGGGGGTCGGGGTGCTCGGCGTCGAGTTGCTTGAGGACGGGTATCTGCCAGAGCACCAGGCGCATGCCCGCATCGTGGATATGGTCGGTCATGCCGGTGGGGTCCGGCCAGACTCCGGGATTCCACTCGTGGAAGGTCGATTCGTCGCTCCACGCCTCGATGACGACCACGGAGGCGGGATATCCCTCCTGTTCGGCTCGAAGGACCTGGTTCTCTACCTCGCGCTGGGTGTTCCAGCGGTTCGCCGACATCCAGACGCCGAGGCTCCACTTCGGAGGGAGGACAGGCTTGCCTGTGTCGCGGACGAAAGCGGAGAGGACTTCGGAAGGCGTGCCCTCGTAGAAGCGGACCGTCGGGGCTGCGCCTCCGGGACCGACGTCCACGTCCGCGATGACGGAGCAGAGCCCGGACTTCGGGTCGGCCGTCACGGAGACCTGCATGGGCAGTGTCGATTCGACATGCGCCCCTTGGCCGGAATCAGTCAGGAGGAAGGGGACGGGCAGGTAAGTCGCTTCCCCCTGGGTCGTGAAGTGATCCAGCGACTGGAAGCCGGTCGTGCGTCCGGCGCGGTCGACGGCGTCGAAGCGCTCGCCAGTGCCGAAGACAGAGCGTCCTTCGAGTTCGAAGGAGAGCCGGATGTGACCTTCGTCGATGCGCTCCTCGCGCAAGTTGTGGTTCATCCCTTGATTCCTCCGACTTGAAGTCCGCTCTTGAAGTACTTCTGCGCCACGAGATAGAGAAGCAGGATGGGGGCCATGGAGATCAGTGCGCCCGCCATGAGGACGTTGTAGTCCGAAGTATACTGCCCGTTCAGGACGTTCAGCACCAGCGGCAGGGTCATCTTCTTGCGGTCCGACAGCATGACCAGCGGCCAGAGGTAGTCGTTCCATGTCCCCATGAAGGTGATGACGCCGAGCGTGATGAGCGTCGGGGCGGTCAAGGGGAGGATGATCATGCGGAAGACCTTGAACTGGCCCGCACCGTCGAGCACGGCGGCGTCGATGAAGTCGTTGGGGATGGTCATCATCTGCTGGCGGAGCATGAAGATGGCGAAGGCGTTGAAGACCGAAGGGATGACGAGTCCAGCGAAACTGTTGATCAGGCCGAGTTCCTTCATGACGAGGAACAAGGGAATCAGCACGACCTGGAAGGGAATCATCATCGTGGCGAGGTAGATCCGGAAGAGACCCTCGCGGCCGCGGAACTCGATCTTCGCGAATCCGTACGCGGCCATGGCCGCACTCAGGATGGTGATGACCGTAGCGAGGATGGACACGATTCCACTGTTCAGGAGGGCCGTGTCGAATCGGAAGAGGTGGATGACCTTGTCGAACGAGAGGAGGTTCGGCGCAGTGGGAATCCACTCGACGGGAACGGTGAGCATGGCCCCCTTGTCTTTCAAGGAGGTGATGATCATCCAGAAGAACGGGACCATGACGATTCCTGCGAGCACAGAGGCGAAGAGGTGGTAGGCGACGGAGGACAGGACTCCCAACGGCTTACGCATCGTAGTTCACCCACTTGTTCTGCATCTTCATCTGAATGGAGGTGAAGAAGAAGATGATGACGAAGAGGAGCCAGGCGAAGGAGGAGGCATAGCCCATCTTGAAGTACTTGAACGCGTACTTGTAGATACGCTCGACCATCGACTGGGTCGCACCGTTCGGTCCTGCATCGGTCGTCATGATCATGACCTGAGGGAAGAGCTGGAACGAGTTGATGAGGGTGATGACCAGGATGAAGAAGAGGACCGGCGTCAGCAGCGGGATCGTGATGCGGAACAGCTTCTGGAAGCGACCGGCTCCATCGATGCTGGCGGCTTCGGAATAAGTCGGGTCGATGGCCTGCAGGCCGCCGAGGAGGATCAGGCCGAAGAATCCGGCATCCTTCCAGATGCTGGCGAGGACGATGCCGGGCATGGCCCAGGTCTTGTCCTGAAGCCAGGCGGGGCCCTGGATGCCGATGAGGGCGAGGATGTTGTTCATCGCGCCGAGGTCCGGGCTGAGAACCCATTTCCAGATCAGCGCGCCGGCCACCCAGGAGGTCAGCACGGGGATGTAGTAGAGGACGCGGTACAGACCGATCATCTTGCGGCCGCTGTTCAGGATCATCGCGACGACCGTCGAAGCGATCAGGATGGAGGGGACATAGAGGAGGATGTAGTAGCCCGTGTTGCCGAGGACGTGCCAGAACTCCTTGTCCCACAGGATCTGACCGTAGTTCTTGAGGCCGACCCAGAATTCGGAAACCGTCTGGAAGAATCCGGTGGTCAGGCTGATCTTCGACAAGCCGTTCCATTCCGTGAATCCCAGGAAGACGGCGACGATGATCGGGATGACGCTGAAGAGGAGCATCCCCGTGAGGCTGGGGAGTAGGAAGGGAAGGGCCATCCGGAATCCCCGCTGATAGCTGCGGCTTTTCATCGTCGGTCATCCTTTCATCGACGTCTTCGTCATGGGCTGAATACCTTTGTCGCCAGGGCCGGACGAACCGGTCCTGGCGACGAGGTTCGTTTGCAGTCGGCTAGAGGGTCAGGAGAGCTTGATCTTCTCCTCGAGGGACTTCTGCGCATCGTCCAGCGCCTGCTGCGGGGTCTTGGCTCCGTTGGCGGCTGCGGTCAGCTCGGCTCCGATGATGTCGCCCATCTCGGAGAACTGTTCGATGACGGGAGGGGTGATCAGGAAGTTGAGGGTATCGAAGACGATCTGACGGCTCGCAGGAGGGGTCACCTTGAGGTAGCCGGCGAGGACGTCGGGGTACGTGACGGCGGGAAGTTCCCAGGATGCATCGATGCGGATCTGTGCGGCTTCCTTGCTCGAGCAGGCGAATCTCACCCACTGGAACGCCGCGTCGGCGACCTTGGTGTCCTTGTTCACGACGATGCCGTTGGAGAAGAAGTGGGTGGCCTTGGCGGTGTTGCCGGGTTCGACGGCGATGTCCCATTCGAACGTGGTGATGTTCTTGGCGAAGTCCGAGAAGGCCCAGACGCCGGTAACGATCATGCCGAGTTTACCGGCCTTGAACATGTCCCAGTCGCCCATTCCGGCGAACTGCTTCTCGTTGGGCATGACATTCGACTTGAGGACGCGGTCTACCATGAACTGGAGGGTCGCGACGTTTGCGGCGGAATTGACGGTGAAGGTCTTCTTGTCGGCGGAGAGGACGCTGCCGCCGTTCTGCTGCACGACCTTGAAGAACTCCCAGAACTGGATCGGGTGGGCGATGCCGAAGATGTCGGCGCCCAGGGCGCGGATCTTCTCGGCGGCGGCCTGTTCGTCTGCCCACTTCCAGTCGGCGGTGGGATAGGCGACGTTCGCCTGGTCGAAGAGCTTCTTGTTGTAGATCAGAACGACGTTGGAGAAGCTGTCGGGAAGGCCGTACTGTACGCCGTCGGTGGCGAAGGCACCGAGAGCCTTTTCATTCATGACGGTCTTGTCGAAGCCAGTGGAGGCGATGACGCCGGCGAGGTCCAGCAGCACGCCCTTCTTGGCGTAGGAGACGAAGTTCTCGTAGTTCAGTTCGTAACAGTCCGGCGCGGTGCCGGCGGCGACGCGGGTCTGGATCTGCGTGAAGTAGTCGCCGTATGCGATGGTCTCGCTCTCCAGCGTGATGTAGTCGTACTGAAGCTTGAATTCGGCCTGCATCTTGTCGAGGTTGGCCTGCATGTCGCCGGAAGCGGTGAAGTTCGCGAAGGTGACGGTCGCGGGCTTCGGGGGTTCGGTGGGGCCGGCGGTGGCGGCGTTCGTGGGGGCCGTGGTCGCGGTCGGGGCGGCGCAGGAAGTGAGCAGTGTGGCGAAGGCGACGAGGACGATCAGGACGAGTGTGAGGGTGCGCTTCATGGATTTCCTCCTTCGGATTCCGATAACGATTCCGGCAACGAGGGACCGCAAGGTGCAGGAGCCGATTGTAATCCCCGACCGGAGTGGTTAGAATCGTGGTGGGTGGATTGGTTGGAGTCTTTCTTCTGCCGCCCGTTCCTGTCCGTGTAGTCGCAAGCTGCCGGACAGGATCCCTTTGTTCCCCCTTCGTTGGATTCACGCGGGTGCAGAGTCGATACCGCTTCTCATAGACGACGGACGGAATCCCTCTCGACGAGCGACACCGGAAGGATGAGCTCCTGCTTGCCTTCCTCCGGGTTCTGGATGCTTCGAAGGATCATTTCCATCGCGTGGCTTCCTTTACGGTAGATATCCTGGTGGACGGTCGTGAGCGCCGGGTCCATGTATCTGGAGATGTTCAGGTCGTCGAAGCCGACGATGGACATCCTTTCCGGTATCTTCCAACCCAGGGAATGGAAGTGCTTCATCGCGCCGATCGCGACGATGTCGGCCGTGGCGAAGGCCGCGGTGAAGGGAATGCGGCTCTTCGCGACCCTGCGGGCGAGCTCGAGTCCGGAGTCGAAGTCCACGACGCCTTCGAAGACGTGGTCATCGCTCATGGGGAGGCCGAACTCGCGCAGCGCGTCGGCGAAACCCTCGTAGCGCTTGCGGATGACGCCACCCTCCTTGATCATTCCAGTCAGCAGGGCGATTTCGCGGTGCCCGTTCTCGAGAAGATGCTTCGTTCCTATATAGGCTCCATAGCGGTCGTTGATCTGCACGCTGTGGAAGTAGTGGTCGTCGCAGTAACTATCGACCATGACAATCGGGATCCGGGACTTCTTGAGATCGTTGTAGAACTCGTCCGGGTACATGCCGATGATGACGATTCCGTCGAGCTTGCGCTCCATGGCAAGCTTCAAGTAGTCCGCATCGGCATCCGTTCCCGTGATCAGGAGATGATAACCGTTCACTCGCGCGCTGTACTCGATGCTGCTGACGATCTCGCTGTAGAAGGGATTGGTGAGCATCAGCCGGCTGCCGGGCTCGGTCTGGGGGATCACGACGCCGATCAGCTTCGAATTCTTCTGGGACAGGCTTCGGGCGTTCAGGTCCGGTACATAGTCGAGCTTCTGGATCGCGGCCTTGACGCGGTCGCGCGTCTCCTCGCTGATGCTCTCCTTGCCGTTGAGCACGTAGGAGATGGTGGCAACCGATACGTTCGCTTCCTTTGCGACGTCGCGGATGGTCGGTCTCTTGAGTCTGTCTGCCGCCATCGCAGTTCTCCTTTGTTCCCGGTCGTGGGTCCTTGAGGAATCGATCCATGAACTTAACCGGTTAAACTATATATGTACGGTATCACGCAGATGGAGACGATGTCAACCCCTGTTTCATGTGTTGTAACCAATACGACAAACCATATGGAATATATACGAGGCAATATGTCGATAAAAGGTGCTTCGCAAGGGAAAAGCGCAACTTAACCGGTACATGCTAATGTGCCGTCCGGTCCTGCTGCAGAGTGGCAAAGGCTGCCACTTCTTCCTGCAGTTCTGATCGACTTGCGTGCGTGATACAATGAATCAGACAGGCGAAGAAGGAAGGTGAAACGTATTGGAGCAGCGGATACAGGACGAACTGAAGATGCTCACGAAGATCATCATCAATACCGTCCCGGTACGGCGCATCCTATTATTCGGATCCTATGCGAGAAACGAGCAGCGTGCGGATTCCGACCTTGATATCTTCGTCGTCATGCCGACCGAAACGGAAATTCGCGAGATCGATGCGATGATTCTCATTCGCAGGGCGATCCGGAACTCGAAGAGCATGCCGGTCGACATCGTTGTCAGCAAGGAGAATGGGTTCAATCAGCGCATCGCGACCCATGCATTCGAGCAGGAAGTCGCGCGGGAGGGAATGGTGCTGTATGGATGAGCTCGAACAG
>CAZOHH010000019.1:9351-16292 GCA_964579735.1 uncultured Oscillospiraceae bacterium
GCTCGAACAGTCCGGAACTTCATCCTTGCCCTTGCACCGGAACTGAAGACTACATAGCCTCCCACCACGCAAAAGGAGTGCACCCAACGGATGCACTCCTTTGTTGAGGGACTCGATGCTTCCCTTTACTTCCCGAAGAACTTCGCTCCGGCCTTCATGAGGTTGTCGTAACCGAGGGACAGACCTTGCTTGACCTTCTCCTCGGCCCCTTCGTAGCGCGGGTCCTCGTGCTCGATGCTGACGAAGCCGTCGTAGCCGACGTCGTGCAGTGCACCCAGGAATCCAGCCCAGTCGCCTTCGCCTTCGCCGGGCAGGCGGGGGCTGAAGAACCCCTCCTCGTCATGGCCGCCGCGGAACTGCCGGTCGAAGACGCCATAGCGGGCGAGCTTCTCGCGGGATACGATCCCGTCCTTGGCATGGACGTGGAAGATGCGGTCCTTGAACTCCGGGATGACGGCCATGTAGTCGATGAGCAGGTAGATCATATGGGAGGGGTCGAGGTTGAGGCCGAAGTTCTTCGCGGGCACGCGGCGGAACATCTCGGTCCACAGCTCGGGGCTGAAGGAGATCGTGCCGGGTTCGTTCGGCTTCTGCCAACCGACCATGGGGCAGTTCTCGATCATGAGCTTCACGCCACGCTCTTCGGCGTACTTCGCGAGACCCGTGAACACCACTTCGAACTCGGGGAAGTTGTCGGCGACGCTCTTGTCGATGTTGCGACCCACGAAGGTGCCGACCTTGTCGACGCCCAGCAGGACGGCCGCGTCGATGACCTTGCGGACGTGGGCGTTCACGGCGGCCCGCTTCTCGAGGTCGCGATCGAGGTTGTTGTCGTAATAGGCGAGAGAGGAGATGGAGAGACCGAGACGGGCCATCATGGCCAGGACTTCCGCGGCTTGCGCCTTCGTGAGCTTTTCGACATCGATGTCGGAAGCGGAGTAGTCGCGGTCGTTCCGCTTGGGCCAGCAGGCGATCTCGAGGGCCTTGAAGCCCTTGGCGGCGGCCCACTCCGCCTTCTTCTCGAGGGTCATGGGCCCGAGGGCCACGGTGAGGAATCCGAGGATCATGGGTTGTACCCGCCTTTCGTGCGCATGGACCTCGTCAGCCGACGAGACCCATCTTCCTGAGGTTCGCGATTCCGAGGGACACTGCCTCGAACGACGCGGTGTCCATCTCGACGATGGCCCAGACGACGCCGGCCTCGACCGCCGTCTCCCAGATGCCTCGGGTGTCCATGATGCCCTCGCCGACCGCGGCGTCGTCCTCGCGGGATGCGGACATGTCCTTCAAGTGGATCAGGGGAACCCGGCCGGCATACTTGCGCAGGAAGGTCCGCGGGGAATGGTCGGCGCGCTGGACCCAGTGCGTGTCGGCTTCGACGACGAGGTCGGCGGGGGAAGTGCTGGCGAACAGCAGGTCGAGGCCATTCGTGGACGTGCCAGCGCCTGCGCCCTCGACAGCGAAGAACTCATGGGCATGGTTGTGGTAGCCGAGGACGAGGCCCGCTGCGCGGACTTTCGGGGCCATAGCGGACAGGCGCTTCGCGAGCGCGAGGATCTCGTCCTTGTTGGTGACGTGCGCGCCGGGGCAGACCAGGTAGGGACATCCGAGGGCTTTCGCATAGGCGATCTGGCCGTCCAGGTCCCCTTCGAGGAGTTCGATGCCGACGTGGGTGCTGGCTGCGACGAGACCGAGTCGGTCGAGGTGGCCTTTCATGACAACGGCCGGGATGCCGAAGTATCCGGCGAACTCGACGCCCTTGTATCCGAGGGTGGCGACCTTTGCCAGCGTGCCGGCGAAATCCTTTGCGGCATCCTCACGGACGCTATAGAGCTGCAGTGCGATCTTCATGGTGTTCCTCCTATTTGAATTCGACGGCCTTTCCGGACTTCGCGGAACGGTAGATGGCGTCGAGGATCTCGGTGACCACCAGCGCCTGGCGCGGGAGGACGAGGGGCTTCGTGTTGTTCAGAACGGCGTCGAGCCACTGGCGGCATTCGATGTCCTGGGGCTCGAGGGTGACGCCGTCGTAGAAGGCGACGCCTGCGGCTGCTAGGTCCGGTTTCTTCATCCACTTGCGGCTGAATTCCTCGCCGTTCAGGCGCAGTCCGTCGCGGAAGTCCGCGCCGCCCTGGGTGCCGCACAGCGTGCTGATGCCTTCGCCTTCGTCGAGTGTGTTCAGCGCCCAGCTGGACTCGAGGAAGATCGTGGCGCCGTTCTTCATCTGGATATAGCCGAAGGCGGAGTCCTCGACCGTGAACTTCTCCGGGTCCCAGGGTCCCCAGGCGTTCGCGGAGTTCTTGTTGTCTGCCAGCTTGCGGTAGACCGAGCCGGTGACGGTGCGGGGCTCGTAATTGTTCATCAGCCACAGCGTGAGGTCGAGGGCATGGGTGCCGATGTCGATCAGGGGACCGCCGCCCTGCTCGAATTCATTCAGGAAGACGCCCCAGGTGGGGACGGCGCGCCGACGGATGGCGTGGGCCTTGGCGAAGTAGATCTCGCCGAGATCTCCGCGCTCGATGGCCTTCTTCAAGTAGCGGGAGTCCTCGCGGTAGCGGCTCTGGTAGCCGATCGTGAGCTGCTTGCCGGTGCGCTCGGAAGCCTCGCACATGGCGCGGGCACCGGCGGGGTCCTTGGCCATGGGCTTCTCGCACATGACGTGCTTTCCGGCTTCGAGGGCGGCGACGGTGATTTCGGAATGGGACCGGTTCGGCGTGCAGACGTGCACGATGTCGATGCTCTTGTCCTCGAGGACCTTGCGATAGTCGGTGTAGACCTTGGCGTCCTTGGTCCCGTATTGTGCGGCGGCTTTTTCCGCGCGCTCGGGGACGATGTCGCAGAAGGCAATCATGACGGCCTTCCCCGACTTCTTGATGGCAGGCATGTGCTTTCCGTTGGCGATGCCCCCGCAGCCGATGATCGCGATCTTCAGTTCCTTGCCCGTGTTGTCCATGTCCTTCATTCCCTCCTATGTGATGATGCTGCCACTTCGTCCGATTTGCCACCGGGCGAGCGTCCCATCGTGGACTCCCGGATCCGGAGCTCGTGCGGCAGGTCGATGTCCTCGGGGACGGTCGACTCGCCTCGGAGCTGGCGGAGCAGGACTTCCATGGAGACGCGGCCCAGGTCGTGCTGGGGTTGGGCGACGGTCGTGAGCTGGGGTTCGCCCATGGTCGCGACGTCGATGTCGTCGAAGCCGACGACGGCCAGGTCCTTTGGAACGGAAAGCCCCGCTTCGCGGGCAGCCTGTACGGCTCCGAGGGCCATGAGGTCCGATCCGGCGAATATCGCCGTCGGCCGAATCGCTTCGGGAAGCCGAAGCATGTTCCGCGCGGCGAGGCGACCGGTCTCATAGCCGTAGTCCCCCTCCGCGAAGATACTCTGCACGGCTTCGATGCCCGATTCGGCCAGTGCATCCCGGTATCCCTTGATCCTGGCATGCTGGGAAGCATAAAAAGGCTCGAACATGATCAGCCCGATGCGCTGGTGTCCGAGGGCGATCAGGTGGCGCACCGCATCGCGCGCGGCGGCGCGGTTGTCGATGGTGACGTGCGAGACGGAGGCGCCGTCGAGATACTCGCAGCACTGGACCAGCGGATGGCTGCGGCAGAGTCGCTCCAGCTCCTCGACTCCAAGCTCGGGGGCCATGAGGATGGCACCGTCGGCGAGGCGTTGGGAGAGCATGCCGAGATAGAGCCGCTCGCGATCCGGGTCGGAGCCGGTATTGCACAGCAGGACATTGTAGCCCTCCCGGTGCGCGGTCTCCTCGATGCCCTCGACGATGCCGGCATAGAAGGGGTTCGCGATGCTGGGGAGGACGACGAGGACCATTCGGGTTTCGGTCCGACGGAGGTTGCGTCCGAGCAGGTTGGGGTGGTAGTCGAGGCGGTCGATCGCTTCCAGCACGCGCGCCTGTGCGTCCGCCGACACCCTGGGGCTCCCGTTCATCACACGGGAGACGGTCGCGACGGAGACTCCGGCCTTTGCGGCAACGTCCTGGATGGTGGCCTTCGACATCGGAACCTCCCCTCGTGTAACGGATTACATGGAGCATAGCACGGCCCTGCGTCGACGGCAAGGGGGACTCGTCCATCCCCACGGTCCCCGTGCCTATGGATACGACGGAATCGGTGGTGCGGAGTAGAATAAACTCGAAAACCTGCCTTGAAACGGCTTGGTTTACAAGGAGGAAAGTTCCATGATGACGGGACGCGAGCGGTTCCTTGCGACCATCCACCGACAGCCGGTGGACCGGCTGGCTTTCCAGGTGCACGGCTGGATGGACTACTATCTGGACAAGTACCTCCGGGGGATGGACCAGTACGAAGCCTATGAATTCTTCGGCATGGATCCCGTGATCTACGCGAACCCGAATTTCCACTACAACGACCGCAGCCTTTCGGACTGGCAGGAAAAGCGTTACGACCTCGGCGTGGACGATTCAGGCAATCTCCGCTGGAAGAGCGTGATCGAGACGCCGGAAGGGCGGCTTACAAGCACCGGTTCCAGGAACGAATTCACGAGCTGGGTCACGAAGTCCCTCGTCGCGAACGAGCGCGACCTGGAGCTCTGGACGAAGTATGTCCCCGTCCCGGACAGCGTCGACTGGACACCCGTGCGGGAGGCCAAGGAACGGATCGGGGAGACCGGCATCGTCCGGGGGAGCTATTTCGACTTCGGACAGGGGAGCCCCTGGCAGAGCTTGTGCATCCTTCGAGACACCGAACCCTCGATCTTGAGCTGCATCGACGAGCCGGAACTCGTGCACGCGACGCTCGAGGCGATGCTGCAGAAGAAGCTTTCGGTCATCGAACGGGGCGGGCGGATCGAGCTGGACCTCGTGGAAACGGGCGGGGGCGCCGGCTCGAGCACCGTGATCAGTCCCGACATTCACCGTAAGTTCTGTCTTCCCTATGACCAGCGGCAGCATGCGGCGATGCACGCCCACGGAACGCATGTCGTGTACCACCTCTGCGGCGGCGTCATGCCGTTGCTGGACCTCGTCGTTCAGAACGGCGCCGACGGACTCGAGACCATGACCCCACCCGACATGGGAGGGGACTGCGACCTGCGCGAAGCTTCGCGCCGCGTCGGCGACAAGTTGTTCTTCATCGGCGGATTCGACCAGAACGCCGGCTTCGAGCAGGGAAATCCCGACCTCGTCCGGAAGATGGTCCGCGGACTCTTTGAAAGCTGCCCTCAAGGCAACTACATCTGCAGTCCCTCCGACCACTTCTTCTTCGGGAATCCGGCGAACATCCGCGCTTTCGTGGAAGAGGCGAAGGCCTGCATCTATTGACGGCAACCGGCATCGTTCCATCTTCTCTTGTCTCGGGTTACAATAGGGGCAACGACTAGGGAGGGACTTCGATGACGAACAGAGAGAAGTATGGATATTGGGAAGAGAACTCCCGATATGATCTGGATACGGCGTCGGCGATGTTCGAGACCGGTCGTTATCTATACTCTGCGTTCATGTGTCAGCAGACCATCGAGAAGATGGTCAAAGGCCTGCATGTGCTCTTCGTCGGTGAAGAGCCCCAGAAGACGCACAACATCGCCCTCCTTTTCACCCAGCTGACTGAAACGGAAGAGTTCAGAACTTGCAGAACTCAACCGGGGTTCGAAGACAGCACGAATCGATATATCCCGTTCTTCGTCCGGCTTCTGGCATTCTATATCTCTTCTCGATATCCCTCATATAAAGAACGAGTCGCAACACTTCTCGACCGATCCGAAGCTGAGGATATCCTGTTGACCACGAAGGAGGCCCATGAATGGCTGACATCCCTCTCGAAGTCCTTGACATAGCGAAGGAGTATCTCGAGAAAGTAAAGTCAAGAATTCCTGTCGACAGGGCCTACCTTTTCGGGTCCTATGCGAAAGGAATATTCAACAAGGACAGCGATGTCGATATCGCTGTATTCTCGCCTGCTTTCGAAAGCATGACGCGAATCGATGGGTTGACGCTTCTTCTGATGCTGGCACTTGGATTCGATGCCGATCTCCAGCCTCAGCCCTTCACCTCTCAGGATTTCGATGAGGATTCTGGCATGGCCTTTGAAATTCGAAAGACCGGCATCGAGCTTCCGGTCTAGCCTTGCGAGGGCGGACGATGCTCCTTCAGGGTCAATGAGAACGACTGGGAGCCATCTTCTTTGAGACCGTTGATTTCGAACCCGATGCTCTTCAAGTACTTCGCGTGCGAATCCGTGCGCGCCTCCGCGACGATGCGCGCCACGCCCTGTTCGCGGAAGAAAACGGCCTGCTCCTCGAATAGGAAGCGGCCGGTGCGATAGTCGCGGAACTCCTTCGTCACGTAGTCCAGATCGACGTGGAGCGTCGCAGGGTCCGTCGCATCTCGGTGCGCGACGAAGACGCCGGCCGTGACCATGTTGCGCAGCAGGTAGAGCACCATTGCGCCTTCGGCCGGATTGGCCGCTTTCGCGGTCTCGGTCGCGGAAAAGCCAGGGAAGAAGCGGCCGATATCGGCTTCGTGGAACGCGAGGAAGCGTTCGAAATACGTATCGCGGGCCGGCATCGGCAGCAGCGTGAAGACGGTGCGGACGCGGGCGATGCGAAGAAGAAAGTACAGGTCGACGACGGCGATGAAGACGTTCAATGCGCCGACGGGGTAGGCGTGGATCAGGAATCCGTAGGCTGCGAAGACCGAGGAGCCGACGAGGTTCAGCAGCCGGAGCCGCACGTGGGAGGCCATCATCAATGATACGGCCGTGATGACGGAGGCGGCGTAGCCAAGGATCTCGAGCCAGGGAATCGTCATGGAAGGTTCCTCCTTGTTCGATGGAGTCGTCTTTCGACTTCATGCCATTATCGCACGCGCCGCGGGTCGCAACAACGAAGCGACATGGTAGGATGAAGGCGAAGGACCGACTCACCATGGCACTCAGAGTCAAGATCCGCACGGGAGGAACCGCATG
>CAZOHH010000019.1:16392-30911 GCA_964579735.1 uncultured Oscillospiraceae bacterium
GCTGGATTGCCCGACGCTGATCGTGCTGTCGGGCAACGAGATTCCCGGCGTGGACCGCGCGCGACAGCATGCGAACCTCGTCGCGGGGCTGCGCCGCGCCGCCCCTCTGGCCGAGGCGGCCGGCATCACGCTGGTCCTCGAACCGCTGAACACGAAGGTGGACCACGCCGGGTACTACCTCGCGTCGTCCGCAGAAGGCTTCGCCGTCGTGGACGAGGTCGGCAGCCCGAACGTGAAGCTGCTGTACGATATCTACCACATGCAGATCATGGAGGGGGATCTTGTCCGCACGATTGCGGCGAACCTCTCCCGGATCGGCCACTTCCACTCGGCCGGGAATCCTGGCCGAAACGAACTCACGACAGGCGAAATCGACTACGCCAATGTTTTCCGGGCCATCGAAACAGCCGGATACGCGAAGTTCGTCGGGCTGGAGTACTTTCCTTCGAAGGACGTCGATGCGGGACTCCGCGAGGCGCAGGAGTTGATCGCGCGGTCGCGCGGGTAGTTTCGTCCATTAGTTCGTCACGAGTCCTATCGGCGTCGATATGGAAGGTGCCGTTCGACTCGGGTATGATGAGCGAAGAGGACTGGAATATCCGAACGAGATGAAAGGATGAGGTGAAGGAAATGACGAGACCTGTGACCCTTTTCACCGGACAATGGGCCGACCTGCCGTTCGAGGACCTCTGCAAGCTGGCGGAGAAGATGGGCTTCGAAGGCCTCGAGCTCGCCTGCTGGGGCGACCACATGGACGTCCGCCGCGCGGCGACCGACGCGAAGTACGTCGAGGAGCGCAAGCGCATCCTCAAGAAGCACGGGCTCCAGTGCTGGGCGCTCGGCTCCCACCTCGCCGGCCAGTGCGTCGGCGACGATTGGGACCCACGCCTCGACGGATTCGCCCCGGATGCCGTCAAGGGCAAGCCGGAAGCGGTCCGCGCCTGGGCGATCGAAGAGATGAAGTACACGGCCCGCGCTGCGAAGGCCATGGGCTGCAAGGTCGTCACGGGATTCATGGGCTCGCCGATCTGGAAGTACTGGTACTCTTTCCCCCAGACGACCGACGCCATGATCCAGGCCGGATACGACCGGATCAAGGAGCTGTGGACCCCCATCCTCGACGAATTCAAGGCATGCGGCGTCAAGTTCGCGCTCGAGGTGCACCCCACCGAGATCGCCTTCGACTTCTATACCTCGCAGAAGCTCTTCCGCGAGACGTTCAAGGGCAACGACACGCTGGGCATCAACTTCGACCCGAGCCACCTGATCTGGCAGGGCATCCAGCCCCACCTCTTCATCCGCGAGTTCGCCGACAAGATCTACCACGTGCACATCAAGGATTCCCGCGTGAACCTCGAGGGCACCGAGGGCATCCTGGGCTCGTTCCTGACCTTCGGCGACATGCGGCGCGGTTGGAACTTCGTCTCACCGGGCCACGGCAGCGTGGACTTCGACCGCATCATCCGCGCCTTGAATGAAGCGAAGTACGATGGCCCGCTGTCCGTCGAGTGGGAGGACAGCGCCATGGAGCGCGTCTTCGGCGCGACCGAGGCCTGCGCGATGACCAAGCGGATCAACTTCAGCCCGTCGGATGTCGCGTTCGACGAAGCCCTGAAGAAGTAGAGACAAGCCGACTCAAGGCCGCCACAGGACCTGTCAAGGCGAAACCGGCCGGCTGGAGGAGCGAGCGACCGCTTCGGCACGACGCCGTCCGTCCTGAGGATCAAGCTGTACGAATACGGAAACCAGGAGGCGTACATGCGGGCATTCGACGATTTCGTCAACCAAGTCGATTCCGAAGGACTGAAGGTCGAGGGCCTCCTCGTGCTCCAGGGCGGGAAAGTCGTCTACGAGCACCGGTGGACCCCCGACCAGGACCGGAACATCTACTCGCACGCCAAGAGTTTCGTTTCGACCGCCGTCGGCATCGCGATCGACGAGGGCTTCGTCTCGCTGGACGACCGGCTGGTCGACGCCTTCCCGGACAAGGTTCCGCCCGGCGGGAATCCGGGCCTCGAGAAGATCCGGCTGCGGCACCTCCTCACGATGTCGTCCGGGTTCGGGAAAGCTCTGCTGATGCTCGACGACCGCCGGAAGGGCGTCGGCTTTCCGGACTACCTCGCCTACCTGCTCTCGCAGCCGGTCGTCGAAGAACCCGGTGAACGGTTCTGCTACTCGACCGCGGACAGCATCCTCCTCGGGCGCATGCTGGAGTCCAAGGTCGGCAAGAACCTGCAGGAATATCTGTATGAACGCATCCTGCGGCCGATGGGCATCCCCTTTCCGATTTGGGAATGCTGCCCGCAGGGGCACCCGATCGGCGGCGGCGGGATGTTCCTGCACCTGAAGGACATGGTCCGATTGGGCCAGCTCTACCTCGACGAAGGTCTCTGGCAGGGCCGAAGAATCGTGTCCGCCGAGTGGGTCCGGACCGCGACCTCGTTCCAGATCGAGACGCGCGACCCAGAGGCGCTGGCCGATCCTGCCGCTCCACTGGGCAATCCCTGGAACATGGGCTATGGCTACCAGTTCTGGCGGAGCCCCTACCCGAGGTCCTACCGCGCCGACGGCGCCTTCGGCCAGATCACAACGGTACTGCCCGAAAAGGAAC
This sequence comes from uncultured Oscillospiraceae bacterium, assembly GCA_964579735.1. GTDB lineage: Bacteria > Bacillota > Clostridia > Saccharofermentanales > UBA5734 > CAILLO01. The sequence continues at coordinate 19,004 of CAZOHH010000019.1, forward strand.
TGGTCGTCGGCATCCAGTGCCCGGAGAGCGGCGATTTCGGTCCCGTCCAGCGCGCGCTCCACGAGATGATCGAACGGCTCTGAGGCCGAACGTCAGTCCTGCGCCAACAGGAAATCCATGAGATTCAGGTGAATGATCCCGTCGCGCGTCAGGGTCGTCCTGTCGAGTGTGATGACGTATTTCGGGTAATGGTCGCTGATTCCGCTGTACGCGCCGAACTCCCGTTCGATCACCTGCTCGTCACTGAGCAGATAGGCCGCCTGGACGTAGAATTTCTCCTTGCCTTTTTCGGCGATGAAATCCACTTCGCCCTTGTGCGTCTTGCCGATATATACCTTGTACCCTCTTGCTGCCAATTCGTTATAGCAGAGGGTCTCGACGATGTAGTTGTACTCGTCTTTCACCCTGTTCTTCTTGAGATGGAAAAGTCCCAGGTCACAGACGAAGATCTTTTCTTCAAAGGCCAGGACTTTCTTGCCGCGGATATCATAACGCGGAACCCTATCGCAAATGCAGGCGTCTTCAATGTAACGGACGTAATCATATACCGTCGGGGCCGAAACGGATTGGATCCGATCGGAAAGAGAGGCAGCGACGGTATTCCCGGAAAACGTGGTCGAAGTATTCGCGATCACGTAGTCCAGAACCTTTTCCAGTGCCAGCGGAGAGGCGACCTTGTTCCGCATGATGATGTCCTTGAGTACAATGGAGTCATAGAGGTTGGACAAGATGATTTCCTTGCTGGCTTCTTCGCTTTCCTTGCATACCAGAGGAAAACCGCCCCACTTCATGTACTCGTCCAGCGATTCTTCCCTGGTCCTTCCGCTTTGGATTTCGGCCTGGTATTCGCAGTACTCCTTGAAGGTGAAAGGCATGATTCGGAACGAGAGCGTTCTGCCACTCAGGTGCGTTGCGAGCTCCCCGGACAGAAGGCTGGAATTCGACCCAGTGATGAAGATGCTGACATCGTGAGTGGAACGAAACGAATTGATCACGAGTTCGAAACGATCGACATTCTGGATTTCGTCGAACAACAGGTAATATTTCCCGGACGCGACGATTCTCTTTTCAACATCCTGGTACAACGCATCGCCGTTCCATAGATTCCGATGCCGGTAGTCCTCGAAATTGATGTAGATGATTTTCCCGTCCGGGATTCCTCTGTCTTGGAGTTCCTGGATGATCTGCTTGAGAATCGTCGATTTTCCACAGCGCCTGATGCCGGTAATCACCTTCACCATTTCCGAGTCGAAGAACGGTCTGATCCGCTTCAGGTAGAGTTCTCTTTTCACCATGTCGGCTCATCTCCAATCCTGCTTAATGAAAAAAGCATAGCAGATAGCCCAACAGAAATCAATATACTATTAGCTACGATTAACACAAAACCAATTATTCTACTTGATGTAAATCGTAGGAAATTTCATACATATCAAGTACGGCTTTCCGCCGATGAGTTGGATTTCATTTCGACGCTTTTCCGGCAGGGGATCAAGATCAACGTGGTCTCGAAGCTGCTGGGCCACAAGGACGTGTCGACCACCTACAAGATTTACATCCACATGATTCCCGAGGAGATGGACGAGGCCGTCGACGCCGTGGGGAAGGTAATGATGGGCGGATAGAGAGATTACGCTTCATGTGCCATCGGTCGCAGGGCAGGATGCTTCAAGGGCATCGAGCAGGTGACCGGCACGTTCTCGCTGGCCTTCGGGTCCGAGGAGCGAGCCAACCACCCCGCCGTCCTCGCGATGAACCGGAAGATGATCGACTTCACTGCGGAACTCGGCGGCGAGAACATCCACATCATGCCCGCGAGCGGCTATTTCGGGCACGGTCCGCTGACGAAGGAACAGCTGCGCAACAGCGCGGGCTGCTTCAACGAGATCGCCCGTTATGCGGTGGACAAGGGCGTCGTGGCCTGCATCCACGGCGAGTTCTGGTGCGCGATCAACAAGTACGACCTCGAGCGCTTCATCGAGATGACCGACCCGAAAGTCGCTTCGTTCGTCTTCGACACTGCGCAGGACTCGAACATAGGCTTCGACCCGATTGCGATGTATGATAAGCATCATGAGTGCATCCAGTACTTCCACCTCAAGGACACCAAGCTCGCTCCGATCTATTCCTGATCGCGGCCCCGACGGGGCACAGACAATCGAAAGGTGGGAAGGGTCATGATCGAAGGCAAGGAATCAGCAGCAGTCGGAAGACCACTCCGGTACGGCATGGTCGGCGGAGGACCGGGATCGTTCATCGGCGGCGTGCATCGCTCCGCCATCGCGTTCGGCGGCTACGGCACCCTGGTGGCCGGCTGCTTCTCGCGGAATCCGGCGAACAGCGCAGTGACCGGACGCGAGCTGCACCTCGACGAGGACCGCGTCTACGCGAGCTTCGACGAGATGGCGGCAAAGGAAGCGAAGCGCGAGGATGCGATCGACTTCGTCGTGATCGCGGCGCAGAACGACTCGCACTTCCCGGCGGCCAAGGCGTTCCTCGAGAAGGGCATCCACGTCATGTGCGAGAAGCCGCTGGCACACACGCTCGAGCAGGCGCTGGAGCTGAAGACCCTCGCGAAGAAGAAGAAGTGCCTGTTCGGCGTTGCGTACACCTACGCCGGGCACGTGATGGCCAAGGAGGCCCGTGCGATCGTACAGAGCGGTGAAATCGGCGACATCGTGATGGTCATGGGCGAGTACCCGCAGGAATGGCTGATGGACCTCCTCGAGAAGACCGAGGGCCAGCGTCAGGCCGCGTGGCGCACCGACCCGAAGCAGGCCGGCATCTCGAACTGCCTCGGCGACATCGGCACGCACGTCGAGAACATGGTCGCCATGATGACCGGATTGAAGATCCAGCAGGTCTGCGCCAGCCTCGACGTGATCGGCAAGGGACGCACGCTCGACACCAACGCCCAGGTGATGCTCCGATTCACCAACGGCGCGAAGGGTATGTACTGGTCGTCCCAGATCGCGGCTGGATGCGACAACGGGCTGAAGGTCCGCATCTTCGGAACCAAGGGCGCGATCGAGTTCGTCCAGGAGGAGTCCAACTACCTCAAGCTCACCTTGAAGGGCCAGCCGCCGAGGCGCCTCTCCCGCGGCAACGGCTACCTCCACCCCGCCGCCTCGAAGAACTCCCGCTTCCCGTCGGGCCACCCCGAAGGTTACAACGAGGCGTTCGCGAACCTGTACGGCGCTTTCACGGCCGCCGTGCGCGACGTGACGGACGGGAAGAAGGTCAAGGAAGCCGACTACGACTACCCGAAGATCGACGAGGGCATCGACGGCGTGAAGTTCGTCGCGAAATGCGTCGAGAGCAGCCGCAAGGGCGCAGTATGGGTCGACCTCGAGTGAAGGACCTCAGCCTCCTGGTCAAGCCCGTGTCGGGGCGGTGCAATCTGCGCTGCGCCTATTGCTTCTATCTGGACCACGCGCTCCCGGGGGGTGACGCGGGGGGGACGCGGATGTCGTCCGCGCTACTCGACACCCTTGTCTCGAAGGCCCTGCAGGAAGCGAGCGGCTCGGTGACCTTCGCCTTCCAGGGCGGCGAGCCCACGCTCGCGGGCCTCGACTTCTACCGGGAATTCGTCTCCCTCCTCAAGCGCCACGCCCGCCCGGACCTGCAGGTGCATCTGTCCCTCCAGACCAACGGCACGCTGCTGGACGCGGAATGGGCGGACTTCCTCCGGGAGAACCGCTTCCTCGTCGGCCTGTCCCTCGATGGGGACAAGGACCTGCACGACGGCTTCCGCACGACGCCGGCGGGGAAGGGGACCTGGCGGAAAGTCTCCGACACGCTCCGACTCCTGCAGGAGCGAGGCGTCGAGACCAACCTCCTCTGCGTTGTGACCGGCCCCTCGGCTCGGCATGCGGGGCAGCTCTACCGAACCTTCAAGAAGCTGGGTTGCCGATACCTGCAGTTCATCCCGTGCCTGGATCCGCAGGGCGCGGTTCGTGCGACATCGAGATACTCCCTGTCTCCGGAGCGCTACGGTAGGTTCCTCTGCGACCTGTTCGACCTCTGGGAGGCCGACTACTTGGCAGGGGACTACACCAGCATCCGCCTGTTCGACGACTGGGTGCATGCTCTCGCCGGAATGCCGACGGGGAGCTGCACGACCTCGGGTCGATGCGGCGGATACTTCGTCGTCGAAGCCGACGGCTCGGTCTACCCATGCGACTTCTACGTACAGGAGGAATGGCTCCTCGGCAACGTCGCTCGATCCTCCTTCGCGGAACTCGACGCCACTCCGCGATCGCAGACGTTCCGCGAAGAGAGCCTGCGGCTGCCGGAGGCGTGCGCGACGTGCCAATATGCGCTCGTCTGTCGGGGCGGGTGCCGACGCGACCGGGTGCTGCACGGAGATGGCCCGGACCTGGAGAATCTCCAGTGCCAGGCCTTCCAGGTATTCTTCGAGCATGCGATGCCCGGCTTGACTGCGATCGCGGACCGGGAACGGGCGGCAGCTCGAACCCAGCCAATCAGCTAGAAGCCCTTTTCAGAGGATATGCTTCGAACGACCGTGAGATGTTACGTGATTGGGTTTCTGAAAACTGCAAGGTTGTATGTATTAATATGTGAACATATGATTCCTGCGAAAGAGGTGACGCTCATGGCAACGATCGACGAAGTGGCAACACTGGCGAAGGTATCCGTCGCGACCGTCTCCCGCGTCATGAACAACAACTACGTGGTCTCCGAGGAGAAGCGGCTCCGGGTCCTCGAGGCTGCGCAGCAGCTCGGCTATCAGCCCAGCACCTATAGCCGGAATCAGAAGCGCGCCGAGATCTGCTCCCCGCCCCTGACGACCGTCGCTCAGCCCTCCTTCGAGATCGGTGCTTCGACGATGCGCCTGCTGGCCCAGTTGATCAGCGGCGAGATCCGGATTGGCCGCCACGTCATGATCGACCACAAACTGAAGATCCGCGAATCGACGGTCGGTACAAGTGTCTTCCCAACGACGAAGACCATGGTATCATCATAGATGCGGTCCGGAATCATCTGGAGCGCTGAAACGAACGGAGGGCATGGCATGAACGGACCGTTGTTTCCCCGGACGACCGTCGGAGGCGTCTCTCTTTCGAGGCTGATCATCGGCACGAACTGGATCCTCGGCTGGAGCCACACCGGTGCGGCCGCCGATGCCACCATCCGCGATCGAAACCACAACCGGGAGGTCGTCGCCGACATCCTCGAGGTCTTCCTGAAGCGCGGCGTGGACTCCATCATGGGTCCCTTGAGCGAGCAGCCCCTGATCATCGACGCCATGAAGACGGCGGAGGACCGCACCGGTCTCGGACTGATCCGCATCGATACGCCCTTCATGAACGTCGACGACAGCGCCGAAGCCCGTCGCGAGGCAGATGCCGCGATTGCGAGGAGCCGTGCGAAGGGTTCCGTATTCTGTCTGCCGCACCACTCCGTCGCCGAACAGCTCGTCAACAAGAACAAGCAGGCAATGCCCCGTCTTCCCGACTACCTGAAGATGATCCGCGACCACGGCATGGTGCCTGGCCTGTCCGCCCACATGCCCGAGCTGATCCTGTACCCGGATGCGAACGGCTACGACGTCGAGACCTACATCCAGATCTACAACTGCCTCGGCTTCCTGATGCAGGTCGAAATCGAACAGGTCCACAAGATCATCTGGAACGCGAAGAAGCCCGTCATGACCATCAAGCCCATGGCCGCGGGCCGCTGCACCCCCTTCGTCGGACTGAACTTCGCCTGGTCGACCCTGCGCCCGCAGGACATGGTCACCGTCGGCTGCATGACCCCCAAGGAAGCCGAAGAGGATATCGAGATCTCCATGGCCGCCCTCGAGCACCGGATGCCCGAACTCGAAGGGCGCTCCAGCCCGGTCAAGACCGCCATTTTGAAATGACGTGACGTTGCAAGGGGGCTGCCCATGCAAGGCAAGGATCTGCTCCAGGGGATCCGCGACAACGTAGCCCGGATCATCGTCGGCAAGGAGGAGTCCGTCGAACTCCTGCTGACCGCGCTGGTCTGCCGCGGGCACGTCCTGATCGAGGATGTCCCGGGTATCGGCAAGACGACGCTGGCCCAGGCCTTCGCGCGCTCGCTGGCTCTCGACTTCCACCGCATCCAGTTCACCCCCGATATCCTTCCTTCCGACATCACCGGCTTCACCCTCTACGACCTGCCGAGCGGGCGAATGGAGCATCACCCCGGCGCCGTCATGAGCCAGGTCGTCCTCGCCGACGAGATCAACCGCTGCGGACCCAAGACCCAATCCAGCCTGCTGGAGGTCATGGAGGAGAACCAGGTCACCGTCGACGGGGCGACCTATCCGGTTCCCCAGCCCTTCCTGGTTCTCGCCACGCAGAATCCGATCGAGTACGCGGGAACCTTCCCGCTGCCGGAGTCGCAGCTCGATCGGTTCCTCTTCCGGGTGAAGATGGGCTATCCCGACCGGCAGGAGGAAGTGCGCATCCTCGAACGCCACGCGGGCATGAGGACCAAGGTCGAACTCACACCCGTCGCCTCGGCCGAAGAGGTGCTGAGGATGCAGGAGGAGTGCCTCGACGTCCACGTCTCCGCCCACATCCTGGATTACATCGCTCGTATCGCCGCCCTGACCCGCTCCAGTGAGTCGTTTTCGCTCGGCTTGAGCCCCCGCGGCGGCATCGCCCTGATGCGCGCGGCGCGAGCGCGGGCCTACCTGCGCGGCCGAGCCTTCGTCCTGCCGGACGACGTGCAGGCGCTGGTCGTGCCGACCGTGCTCCACCGCCTGGTCCTGCGCCCGGAGGCGGCGCTGACCGCCGGGAATGCCGTCCGGCTGTTGACGGACCTCCTTCGCGCGGTGCCCGTCCCGGCCGTCCGATGAACCCCTGGCGCATCGCCGCCGCCGCCTTGCTCGTCCTGCTCCCGCTCGCCGGACTGCTGACGGGGAGCCGCGCCAGCTTCGTGCTCTTCGCCTTCTTGCTACTCCTCCTTCTTGCCGCGCTCGCTCAGAACCTCTGGGCCGCCTTCACCTTCCGATACCTGCAGACGTTGGACGTCGGCGAGATTTCCCGCGGGTCGCAGGTCCACTTGAAGCTCGCGATCGACAACGAGAAGCCCTTCCCATACGCCCTGATGCGCATCCGCCTGGCCACGGCCGACCGTTGGGAGGACAGGCGCCTTGACTTCGACCTGCAGCCGAAGCAGCGCGCGGACTTCGACCTGACGCTCGAATGCCCACACCGAGGCGCCTACGAAGTCGGGATGACCATCATCGATTTCGTGGACCTCTTCGGACTCCTGCGGCTCCCCTTCGACATGCGCGTCCTGTCCTACTACCGGATGCGCAGCCTGGTCGTCCTTCCGAAAGTGTACGAGTTGGATCGTCTCCCGCTCAGGTCCTTCGACAACAAGTCCTTCGCGAAGCGCGCCCCGCCCACGGATGATCCGGAGGAGCCTTTCGCCGGAATCCGACCCTATCGGCCTGGCGACTCCCGCCGACTGATCCACTGGAAGGCCACGGCCCGACACGGCGTGCTGCTGACGCGCCAGTTCGAGCCGACGGAGGAGATGCGGATCCGCCTGCTCGTCGATGTCACGGCGCCGCCCCATGCGGGAAAGGAAGCCGCCCAAGCGGAAGACGCCTTGTGCGAGGGAATCGCCTCCGTCGTCCGGTACCTGCTGCGGAAGGGAACCCCCCTTGAACTCGTCACGCATGCCCCGAAGCGGGAGGCCGTGCACGCCCTCGGCATGAGGGACTTCACGAAGATCCGGCGCTGGCTCGCCACGTTGCCCTTCACGGGTGCACGTCCCCTCGAGGAGCAGCTGCAACTGGAGATGCCTACGTTGGGCGCGGTGCGCTCCTTCCTGGTTTTCACGACCGACCTGCAGCCATCGGCCATGCAGACCCTGCTGCGACTGAAGGATCGGGCGGCGGTGAACGTGCTGCTGGGCGGTCCTGCGGTGGAGGCGGGACGGGTGCGGGAGACCGCGACGGAGCTTCGGCGCAACGGAATCCAGGCCTGGGCCATCCGATACGGGGAAGACCCCGGAGAGACCTTCGGAGGGGAGTCTTGATCCGGCGATCCCCCTTCACGGAGATCGCGGCGGACGTCGTCACCGCTTCCGCCCTGGCGGCCGGGATGGGTACTACGGGTCTGGTCCTGAGGGGATACGAACCCGACGCTCTCCTCGCGCTTGGAATCTGTCTCCTTCTTTCCTCACTCCTCGCTCTCGTCACCCGCCGACGGTGGGGCCTCCCGGTTCTTCTTGTGGCCGTGGTCCTTGCCGTGATGGTTCCGCCGCTGGTGAGCGGCCGCTGGACGGAATGGATCGAGATGCTGGATCAGGGTAGACAGGAAGCGCTGTTCCTCCTGCTTCGGGGCAGAATCGCCGACGCCTGGCTCCTCCGCCTGGAACCTGTTCTCCTGCTCGCGCCGACCGCTCTGTCGTTCTGGTTCGTGCGCCGGTGGGGTAGTCTTGCCTTTGCCGCTCTTCTGACGCTCGGAACCGCTTTTCCCTTGCTGAGCTGGTACCCGAACGCCCTTCCTCCTGTCCTGCTCCTCGTCGCCGCCTGTGCGCTGCTTCTGCCGCGCGAATTCCTCGGGCGGCTTCGACGGAGGAGCGCCGAAGGTCCGCTGTTGAGGCGAGGTCCGCTGCAGTGCTTCGCGATCCCCATCATCGCGCTGTGCCTCGTCTTCGCGAATTCCCTGATTCCCGAGGACACCCTCGGGTGGCGCTCTCCAATGCTTCTCAACCAAATCGGAGATTGGCAGCTCGAAGGGATGGGGCGTCTTGGAACCCTCCGTGCCTGGGAGGTCTTCGGACTGGACTCCTTCGGCTTCATGCCCTCGGGACAACGCCTTGGAGGGCCGGTATCGCTATCGGATCGTGAGGTCCTCGATATCCGGACCGACACGCCGGGACTGTTCCGGGGAACCACTCGATCCGTTTACTCAGGTAGCACCTGGGAGACAGGACCCGTTCGACAGTACCGCTTCGGAGCGCTCCGATGGAGTGGCGTCCAATCGAGTCTTTTCGGCACGGATCTGCTGGCAGGTGCGGAAGGGCGTGCGTTCCTGACCCGGTTCGGCCGCTCGGTCCGAGCGAACGTCACGGTTGCGGCGAATCTGGATTCGACTTTCTTCGTGAACGGACGATTGCGCGAGCTTCGCGGTACGGATCCGTTCAATCCCGCCTACTTCACTTCCGGAACCGATGTTTTCGTGTTTTCCCCGATGGGACGACTCACCTCGTACGAGACCGAATCCCTGGTCTTCGATGCGGGAATCCCGGGTTTCGCGGACGCGGTCGACACGATTGCCGAAAAGGCCACGGCTCGTGAGGAGCGACGATTCAAGGAGGCTTCGGCAGTCTTCCTGCAGCTTCCGGAAGGGCTGCCGTCCCGCATCGCCGCGGTCGCGAAGGATGCCGTGGGAGACGAGACGGAACCGTACCGGCAGGCGCTGAAGCTCGTCGCGTATCTCCAGTCCGGATTCACCTATACGCTCACGCCCGACGTCCCGACAGCCGACCGCGACTTCGTGGACCGTTTCCTCGAGGATCGGAAGGGCTATTGCGTCTATTTCGCTTCCGCCCTGGCCGTGATGGCCCGCACGCTCGGCATCCCGTCGCGCTATGTCGAAGGCTTCGCCCTGATGCCGACCCAGGAATCCGGACGCTACCTCGCCACGGGAAAGACCGCGCACGCGTGGACGGAGCTCTACTTCAAGGGCGTCGGCTGGCTGACGTTCGACGCGACGCCCTCCGTCGGGGACGGCGGTGCCGTCACGCCGACTCCACCCGCACCCACGGGAGGCGGGACGAATCCGTCCGCGACGCCGTCTCCCTCGCCGACGCCCGGTCCTGCGGTCCCGCCGATAGAGACCCCCGACCCGGGCCGCTGGATCCCGATCCTGCTCGCTTCGCTCCTGCCCTTCGCTGCGCTCTTCGCATTCGTCGAGGCCCGTCGCGAACGGCACCGCCGAAGCTTCGATGCGGCCGCAGTCGCACGACGTCTGCCCGACCCGTCTTTCCGACTGGAGTTCTACTACAAGGATCTTCTCGCCCAGCTGGCCCTGCTCGACCTTCGTCCACAGCCCGGCGAAACGCTGGCGAGCTTCGCGGAGCGAGCCGAGAGAAGCCTGCTGATCAAGCCGTTCTCGGTGCCGGAAATCCTCGCTCCCGTGGAGGCCCTCCGCTATGGCGGAATCCCGCCGGAATCCGACGAGCTGCTCCGGTTGGCGGATTACCGCGTCAAGCTGGAGACGCGGGTCCTGAACAGCCTTTCGCCAATGCGTTTCCTGCTAGGGAGGATCCTGTTCCGGGGTCGCCGGTTCGGTTGAAGTCGCGGGGTCCGCCGTGTATAATGACCCTGCTTGGCCCGGTGGCCTAATGGATAAGGCAGCAGTTTCCGGAACTGCTGATACGGGTTCAATTCCTGTCCGGGTCACCAAGCGGAACGCCTCTCCTGCGACTTGCAGGGGAGGCGTTCGACCGTCCAGCGTCCGTGGTATGCTAGCTTCGAAGAGTCTGCAACTCATCCCGGGGGTGGACGCGCGTGATATCCGTTCTCGAACCCTCCTCGTTCGCACCGTTCGGCCGACCGGTCACGGTATTCGGCGTTTCCGAAGGAGAGACCGTCCACGCGGGAACGGAGCCCTCCGACTCGCTCAGCGGGTGCGAAGCCGGCAAGGTTCGGCTGGATGTCCAGGAAGGACTGCCGATCCTGCTGGTCTGCCTTCCGCAGTCCGCGCACTTGACGGCGTTCCTGCTCGACCGGCCGGTCGAACTGGACGCGGGGGTGAGGTTCACCGTTCTGGCCTTTTCCGGATCCTGCCTCTACCGGATAGACGTATCCGGCACTACCCCTCTTTCCCAGCTTCCCAGGACGCTTCCGATTCCGCCGCTGACCCTCGTTCCAGAGCTGGAGATCCGCAGCATCTTCACGCTTTTCTACCAGGACCGCGACCCGAACTTCCGGTTCCGCGGTGAACATCACTCGATCTGGGAGATCACCTACGTCGACAAGGGGGTCCTGATTTCCAGCACGGACGGCGTAGAAAGGCCGATGCAGCAGGGCTCACTCGTCGTCTACGCGCCGGAGGTACACCATGCACAGCGGGGTGACGGGGAGCATCCGGCCGGATTCATCACGGCGACGTTCGATGCGAGGCTCGACGGTTTCCTGCCATGGAACGGCCGGGTCTTCGAGACCGACGAAGCGCAGCGGAAGGCCATCGCGGCGATGCTTCAGGAGGGGACCAGCCAGGAGCCCTATTCGGAGGACCTGGCGGTCGGATTCCTGAAGGAGGTTCTGGTCCGGCTCCTTCGCAAGGTCCGAGACCGGGAAGGAAGCCCACGCGCTCAAGCGGACGGACGACCCACGACCTCCCGCAGGATGAATCTGGAGAACATGATCGCCCAGCGGTGCACCGCCTACATCGACCTGCATTTCGCCGAGTCGATCGACCTTGCGACGATCGCGCGGAGCATTCCGGTCAGCCGCTCCTACCTGACATCGCTCTTCCGCAGGGCCAGGGGTGTGACGGTCCATGAATACAAGCGGGAGAGAAGGCTGGAACAGTCCCGTTTGAACATCATCCAGGGAGGAATGACGTTGGCCGAAGTGGCGCGTTCCGTCGGATTCCGCTCGCCCGCCCATTTCTCGAACGAGTTCCACCGGAGGTACGGTATCCCGCCTTCGGAATATGCCCGCACGGTCGAAGGGAAATCCGCCGTCCGCAGGAACCAGATCCCTCCCAAAGTCTGAAATCCTTTTCTGCAAGTCTCGAGTGCGATTACGCAATCCGACCTCTCCCAACCCGCTCGTTCTTTGATAGGATGGAGGCAGCGGGGCGGAACGCCTCGGCTTGGATTCATCTACGGAAAACAGACCGGAGGGATTGGACATGCACGCACCGCAACTCGTCCTCATGGCCGCCGG
>CAZOHH010000019.1:30921-33088 GCA_964579735.1 uncultured Oscillospiraceae bacterium
CGATTGCGCAAGCCGACCTCTCTCAACCTTCCCCTTCTTTGATAGGATGGAGGCAGGGGGGCAAAACGCCTCGGCTTGGATCTGAAACGAAAAGCAGACCGGAGGGATTGGACATGCACGCACCGCAACTCGTCCTCATGGCCGCCGGCGTCGGTAGCCGATATGGCGGCTGCAAGCAGATCGAGGGGGTAGGCCCACAAGGGGAGGCCATCCTCGAATACACGGTCGCGGATGCCCGGGCGGCCGGCTTCGGCGCAACGGTCGTGATCCTGCGCGAAGAGATCCTCGACGAGTTCCGCCAGGGAGTCGGACGCAGAATCGAAGTCGCGGGCGAGGTGCGGTACGCCCTCCAGCGGCCGGACCGCGTCGGTCGTGACGTTGCCGTCGAAGTACCCGCGGGACGGACGAAGCCCTGGGGCACCGGGCACGCCGTGCTGAGCGCCGCTCCTTACGTGGACGCTCCCTTCGCGGTCGCGAACGCGGATGACTACTACGGTCCCGATGCGTTCCGCAAGCTCGCCGCCTTCCTTCGCGGCGCTACCGAAGTGGACCGCTCGCCGCTGCCTCTCTGCATGGTCGCCTACCCGCTCCAACGCACGCTTTCCGAAAACGGAACCGTGTCGCGCGGCGTCTGCGCCGTGGACCCTCAGAACCACCTGCTTGGCATACGAGAGGCCGTGAAGATCTTCCGAGAGGGCGAAGGGATCGTCTCCGAAGAAGCGAGCGAGCGGACCGTCCTGGCACCCGGCACCCTCGTCTCCATGAATCTCTGGGGACTCGTCCCCGGCGTCTTCGAGCCGCTGCAGCGGGAGTTCGCGCGGTTTCTCGCCACCCCTGACGGCGACCCTCTGAAGAAGGAGTTCTACCTGCCGGATGCCATTGGTCGTCTGCTCCGTGACGGCCTGGCCGAGGTGACCGTCTTCCGCTCCGAGGACGCGTGGTTCGGAATCACCTATCCCGGGGACCGCGACCAGGTGGCTGCCGCCCTTGCCGAGCGGGGAGCGGTCCGATGAGCGCGGGCGTTCAGGACCGGCGCGTCGCGCCGGAGGATCTGGCCAAAGTTGCGGGACGGTTCCGGCTGGAAGGTGATTACGTCGACGGCGCTCCCTACGGAAGCGGCCACATCAACGACACGTTCGCCGTCCGCGTCCGAACAGAGACCGGTGACCTGCGCCGGTACATCCTCCAGCGCATCAACACCCGCGTCTTCTCGGAACCCATGAAGCTCATGCAGAATGTCGAGGCGGTCACGCTGCACCTTTCCCGGGCCATCCTCGCGGAAGGGGGCGACCCGCTGCGCGAGACGCTGACGCTGGTCCCGGCCCTGGACGGCCGGACCTTCCTCGAGGCGGACGCGTCGTATGGAACAGGAACAGGCTTCTGGCGAAGTTACGTATTTCTCGAGGGGATGACCGCCTATGACACGATCCGCACGTCGGAGGACATGAAGGAAGCGGCACGGGCCTTCGGCGGCTTCCGCAGACGGCTCGCCGACTTCTCGATCGATTCGCTCCACGAGACGATTCCCGGATTCCACGACACTCCACGCAGGCTGCTCGCGTTCGAGCGGGCCGTCGAACGGGATTCCGCCGGTCGCGTCGGAAGCGTTGGCGAGGAAATCGCGTTCGTGCGCGAGCGGGCGAAGGATGCCGGAATCGTCATGGACGGACTGCGGGAGGGGAGGCTTCCCTGGGCGGTCACGCACAACGACACGAAGCTCAACAACGTCATGCTGGACGACGCGACCGGCCAAGGCGTCTGCGTCATCGACCTCGACACGGTCATGCCGGGCTCCTGCCTGTTCGATTTCGGCGACGCCCTCCGGTTCGGCGCGAACACGGCGACGGAGGACGAGACCGACCTGGAGCGGGTGACCGTCTCCCTGGAGCGGTTCCGCGCCTTCACGCACGGGTACCTCGAGGCGTCGGGAGATGCTGTGACCCCCGCCGAGCGGGACCTGCTCGCCTTCTCCGCGCGGCTGATGACCTACGAGTGCGGCGTGCGGTTCCTGGCGGACTTCCTCGGCGGCGACACGTATTTCCGGACCCATCGAGAGGGCCACAACCTGGACCGCGCCCGCAACCAGTTCCGCCTCGTCCTGGAGATGGAGCGGAACGCGGCGGAGATGGAGCGGATCGTGAGGGACGCTACGAGACCGAAATAGGGC
>CAZOHH010000020.1:0-32945 GCA_964579735.1 uncultured Oscillospiraceae bacterium
AGCCATCGTCGCCGAAGACACACAGGCCGACCGCGTATCCGTGGAAGGCCTCCGAGTCGATCGTGCGGTCCCAGGTCCTTCGACCGTTGCGCCCGAAGCGGACGAGTCGTAGGTAGGAGCCCTTTGTATAGGTCATGTCGGTGGCGTCGACCGGTACGAAGGCGGCGGTGATGCAGCCTCCATCGGACAGGGGCTCCTGGAAGCCAGCATAGTAGTCTTCCGGCAGGTCGAGTTTCGTCGCGGGAATCTTCGAGAGGCCGACCGGCTTCACGTCGACGGCACCGAAATTCTCGTTGAAAGAGGTCCAGTCCGTCGGCGAAGCGGTTGGAGCGGCAGCCGTCGGATCGAACGGATCTCCTTCAGGGAGACTGCACGAGGTCAACGGGAGCAGGACGACCGCCGTGACGAGCAGAATCGGAAGCAGGGTCCAACGTTTCATCGAAAACGCCTTCTTTCAAATACCTTGGAGCACTGTCTTCAATGGATGCATTTTCAGACTACTACTATCGTACAGCTTGTGTCAAGGGCTCGTCGCCTTGTATCGCTATGTCTTCGGTGCTACGCTGAAAATGGAGGTACGATTCATGAAGGCACTGTTGATCAGGACTTCAGCGGGGGATCCGGAAGTCCTCTTTATGCTCTGCTCCTGACGGGAAGGAAGTGTCGTCTGAAAGGAACTACTTGAGCTCCTTCTTGTGCCGTTGAATGGTGACCAGGATTTCGGTCAGCTGCTCTTCGAGTTCCGAAAGCTTCTTCTTCGCGTAGTCCATCGCACCGGCACGAATCTGACGTGCAGAGCCGTTGGCCGTTTCAACGGTTTCGGCCGCCATCTTCCGGGCTCTTTCCGTGATTTCGTGCTCATCGATCATGCTCGTCATCTTGGCTTCGGCGTCGCGTCGGATGGCCTCGGCTTCTTTGCGCGCCTCGGCGATCAACTGACGATTCTGGTCGAGCATCCATGCGGCCTGCTTGATTTCAGCCGGTAGGTTTTCGCGGATGGCGCTGACGAGAATCAGCATCTCCTCCCTGTCGACGAGACAGGAACCGGTCAATGGGATGCCTCGGGCTGCGGCGACGCTGTCCTCGAGACGGTCGATGATGTCATTGACGTCCTCGCTGCGTTCCCTTCTCGGTTCCATCGGTTCAGCCCTCCCTTTCGGACAGCAACGGTGCATTTTCCGGGCGATTCTTCCGCAGTAGTCTTCGCGAGACCTCCTCCGCGATGGAGGATGGCACCATGCCGCGGATATCGCCTCCATACGTGGCGACTTCGCGGACGATCTTCGCACTTGTAAAGGCCAGGTCGCTTCGACAGGGCAGCAGGATCGACTCGAAATCCGGGAGCAATATGCGGTTGGCCGCGGCGATCTCCGCCTCGTAGCGGAAGTCCGATTCGCTGCGCAGTCCGCGGACGACGGCGGTTGCACCCATCTTGCGATAGAAGTCGACCATGAGGCCTTCGAATCCTTCGACACGAAGGTTCGGGACATCCGCCAGGACACGAGCTGCCATCTCGACGCGTTCCGCAAGGGTAAAGGCGGGAATCTTATCCTGATTATGAAGCACCGCGACGACCAGCTCGTCGCAGAGGTGCGCGGCTCGTCGAGCGATGTCGGCATGCCCGTTCGTGAAGGGGTCGAAGGAACCGGGATAGATGTAGCGCTTCACTCCGTCACTCCCTGTTCTTGCGGTTCTCTGGGTTTCCACGAATAGAATGTTAGCATCGTGCTTCCGTACTTACAACTCCGTATGCGTTGCAGATTGATTACATCGAGTTCGGCTTCGTCCTTTGCGTCATGTTCAAGAACAACCATGCATTCCGGGTGGAGGAGTTCCTCTTGCTGCAACCTTACCGCTACTTCGTGGAATGCACTGATCGCGACGGCATAGGGGGGATCGACGAGGACGAGGTCGAAAGCGCGCTTCTCCTGGGCAAGAACAGAAAGGGAAAGCATCACGGAAGACGAAAGAATCCTGGCCATGTCCGACAAGGCCGTTCGAGCCAGGTTCGCGCGCATCTTGACTGCGCAGGAACGGTCCTGATCGACGAAGACGGCGGACGCGGCGCCTCGACTCAGTGCTTCGATTCCGAGCTGACCCGTTCCGGAATAGAGATCCAGTACAGCTGCATCGGACAGCCTGGGTGCCAGGATGCTGAAAAGAGCCTCCTTGACGCGGTCGGAGGTAGGACGGGTACCCTTCCCTTCCGGAGCATCCAGTCGAATCCCCCCAGCGGTTCCTGCAACGACGCGCGGCATGATGCGACCCACCTTTCCTAGATCCCGATGTTCGGGAACAGCATCCCGAACCTCGAGCGGATTCCGGGGACGACGCAGCGATTCTCCGGGGCTTCGAGCAGTGGATCGTCCTTGAGCAGGCGGTCCAGTGCTCCCTGCACTTCCTTCAGGACGGCGAGATCACGGTATAGATCGGCGATCCTGAATTCGGGCAGTCCGTGCTGCCGGGTGCCGAAGAACTGTCCAGGGCCTCGCAGCTGAAGGTCCTTTTCTGCTACGACGAATCCGTCGTGCGTCCGGCACAGCGTGCGGAGTCTCTCCATGGCTGTTTCCGACGCATCCTGGGCCATGAGGATGCACACGGAGCGATGTGTGCTGCGTCCGATGCGCCCGCGAAGCTGGTGCAGTTGCGCGAGCCCGAAGCGGTCCGCGTTCTCCACGACCATGACCGTCGCCTCGGGGTGGTCGACGCCGACCTCGATGACGGTCGTCGCGACGAGAATACGTGAATCGCCTCTCTGGAAAGCCGCCATGGTATCGGTCTTTTCCTTTGCCTTCATGCGTCCATGCACGAGGGCAACCGGAAGGTCCGGAAATACTTCTTTCGATAAACGCTCGAAGGTAGCCATGGCAGATGCGAGGTCCTGTTCCTCATTCTCCTCGACCATCGGGCAGACGACATAGATCTGATGGCCTTCCTCGACCTGTCGTCGCAGGAAAGCGTGGATCCGTGCCCGGTCGGACTCGAGCGCCGTATAGGTTTCAATGGGTATCCTGCCGGCGGGCATTCCATCGACGATGGAGATGTCGAGGTCACCATAGAGGATCAACGCGAGCGTGCGTGGAATCGGCGTAGCCGACATCACGAGGACATGCGGGACGTTGCCTTCCGTCGTCGACAGGGTCGCACGCTGACGGACACCGAAGCGATGCTGTTCGTCGGTGACCGCGAGGCCTAGCGCATGGAAGCGGATGTCGGTCTCGAGAAGGGCGTGGGTGCCGATGACCATATGGACCTCGCCGGATGCGATACCTTCGAGAATGGACCTGCGCCGCGCAGCCGTCGTCGCACTGGTGAGGAGTTCCATACGCAAGCCATCCCCACCGATCAGACGGTCCAGAGTCGCCTTGTGCTGCTCCGCGAGAATCGCAGTCGGAGCCATGAGCGCGGACTGCAGCCCGGATTGATAGGCCTGGTGCATGGCCAGAGCAGCGAGGACGGTTTTTCCGCATCCCACATCACCCTGCACGAGGCGGTTCATGGGCACGTTGCGTTCCATGTCGTGGGAGATCTCAAGGAAGACGCGTTGCTGTGCTTCGGTCAATTGGAAGGGAAGGCGTTCGAGGAGTCCATTCAGTCCGGTCTCGGCCGGAATCGGCCGGGCGGCGCGAACCCTTGCCGTCTGCGTCTTCAGAAGGCGGAGCCCCGCTTGCATGAGGAACAGTTCCTCGAACACGAGCCTTTGTCGTGCGATTCCGACATCCTCTCTGGAGGTTGGCTCATGGATACGCTGGTAGGCGTAGTCCACGGCCGCGAGACGGTGGTCCATGCGGACCGGAACCGGAAGGGGCTCGGGCAGGATTCCCGCGCAGCGTTCCAGCGCCTCGTGCACGGCGGAGCGAACGACCCCCTGGGATAGGTTGCGCGTCATGGGGTAGATCGACTTGAGTCCCGCGCCGCCTTCTTCGGGAACTTCCTCAAAGGAGGGGTTCGCGACTTCAAAAGCCATGTCCCGGCGTTTGATGCGGCCACGGAACAGATACCGTTCGCCTTTCTTCAGGCGGGACTGCTGATAGGGCTGGTTGAACCATACGGCCGAAACGGCACCGGTCGCATCGCGCAGTACCGTGCGGACGAGGCTCATCCTCCCCTTCCGTCGCAGGGAGGGTTCACGGGACACTTCGGCAAGGAAGGCGGCATCCTCGCCATCGACGAGACCGGAAATCGGTTTCGGGTCGCTCCAGTCCTCGTAATCGCGTGGGAAAAGGCAGAGCAGGCTTCCCAGTGACTCGACCCCCAGCCGTTCCAAGGCCTCGGCTCGTCGGCCTGCGATGCCGCGCAGTGTCGAGATGGGCATCGAGAACGGGTCCTGGTGCGAACCTGCAACGGTCATCGCGCAGAATCCCCAGGGGCTGGCGCAATTGAAGAAGTCGTGGTCCCTGCCCGACCATGATCGCACATCGGCTGAAGCGGGCAGGAAGCGCACTTCGGGCGCCGTGCGATGCAGTACTTCCGGCCATGGGCGACGAGCAGATGGCCGAAGTCGGTCCAGCGTTCCTCGGGAACGATTCTGCGAAGGTCGGCCTCGATCCGTTCCGGTGTCGTTGCGTCGGATAGTCCGATCAAGCGCGACAGTCGCGCGGCGTGGGTGTCGACGACGATGCCCGGAGTGCCGAAACAATCTCCCAGGACCAGATTCGCGATCTTCCTGCCGACGCCGGGAAGCGCCAGGAGTTCTTCCATCGTCTGGGGAACTTCGCCGCCGTGTTCCAGCAGAATCCGTGCGGCGCTGGATTTGATGGATTTCGCCTTCACGTGATAGAAGCCGCAGGAACGGACGGCCTGCTCAAGCCTCCCGATGTCGGCTTCCGCGAAGGATCGAACATCGGGATAATCGACGAAGAGAGTCTTTCCGACGAGGTTGACGCGTTCGTCCGTGCATTGAGCGGCAAGAATCGCAGAAACAAGGAGCCTGAATGGCTCCTTGTACTCCAGCGTGCAATCCGCTTCCGGATATTCCCGGTCGAGTCCTTCGAGGATCCTCCGGGTCTCTTCCGCCGTCCTGCGTTCCAATCGTTCCTCCACGCGTTTCCTCGGTTAGTTCTTCTTCTCCTGCAGGGTCACGCTGATGTCATGATAGTCCCCCGTGGAGGTCCTGTAAACCTTGAGGGCAGCGGTATCGCCAGGAGTGAGAAGAGCAAGCGCGTCCTTGAGTTCGGTCTGTGAAGTGAGTGGCTTTCCGTTCATCTCGGTGATGATGTCGTCCTTGCTCATGCCAGCCGTGAAAGACGGACCATCGGCCATGACTTCATAGACGTAGATTCCATCCGGCCAGCTCTTGTCGGCACGGGCCACGGAAAACTGCGCGTCCGAAAGGACGGAGATACCGAGCCAAGGTCTTCCCGTGACGTACTTGTGTTCCTTCAGGTCCTTGGCTATGGTCAGGGCGAGGTTCGCGGGGATGGCGAAGTTGACCCCTTCATAGGTCGTCTTGTTCAGACCGGAGCTATTGATGCCGATGACCAGGCCGGCTCCGTTGAGAAGCGCTCCGCCCGAATTCCCGGGGTTGACCGCCGCGTCGGTCTGGATCAGACGCATCGTGGTGCCGTCTTCGAAGACGATCTCGCGATTCAGACCGCTGATGATGCCGGAGGTGACGGACCCCATGAATTGGAGGCCGCCTGGGTTTCCGATCGCGACAGCTAGTTCACCGACCCTGATCAGGTCCGAGTTGCCGAATTCCGCGGGCGTGAGGCCAGTCGCCTCGATCTTCAGCAGGGCCAGGTCCGTGCGCACGTCACGGCCTACGACGGTCGCCGGGAATGGATCCACATGATTCTCCACGAATACGTCGATGGTGGCGCCGGTGATGAGTTGTCCGTTGGTGTCGAAGATGCCTTCAACAACGTGGTTGTTGGTCAGGATGTATCCATCTTCCCAGAGGATGACGCCCGATCCTTCACTGGTCGATGCGAAGGGTCCGCTTGTGCCGTCCGTTACGCGGATGCCAACAATCGACGGCATGACCTTGGTGGCGATCGGGACGACGGCGTTCGCACCGGGTTCGATCTTCGTGACGACTTCCTGGACGGGTTGCGTGGGAGCGGGAGTCCCGGTCGGCGTCGTCTGCCCTGGCAGGTTCTGCATCGACGGTCCATATACAAGTACCAGCGTTCCGGCGGTGATTCCGGAGCCGATCACCGCGCTAGCAAGACACGCGGCAAGATATGCGACGATTCTACGACTTGAAGTACTCATTCGGGTTCTACCTCCATCAGGTATTCGGTATTCACGAGGAGCGGACCTGTACTGTCACCATTATAGGCAGGGCATATGAACCGTTTATGAACAACCGGCTTGCAAAGATGAAGGATTATGGCAGACGGAGATGAAATCGGAAAGCGGCACCGCCCAAAGGACTTTCTCCCACCTCGATGCCCTGTCCGTGCGCCGCGAGAATCGTGCGACAGATATGAAGGCCCAGCCCCGTACCGGAAGTGCTTCGCGAGGGGTCTCCCTTGTAGAACCGGTCGAAGACATAGGGACGCTCGTCCATCGGAATTCCAGGGCCATCGTCTTCGATGAGGATTTCCGCCAAGCGCTTCCTGGACTGGCGTCGAGTGTGTGCGACGACGCAGCCGCCGACGCGGGAGAACTTGACGGCATTGGAAAGAAGGTTGTAGATCACGCGGTCGATCGCGGACCGATCGGCGATGACAGGCAGACGTCCGTCCTCGTGGTCGTATAGATCGATGCTGACATTCAGTCGACGTTCCAGAATCAGGGGCTGCAGTCCGATGATGGCGAGCCTGATTCTTTCGTTCACATCGAATTCGGTCTCCGTGTAGGTGACCTTCCCGGATTCGACGGCGGCGGAATCGGCCATGGCGGATACCAGCGTCTCCAAGCGAAGCGCTTCGTTCTTGACGATTCCGAGGTATTCGTTTCGTCGGTTCTCTGGAATCGTCCCATCGATCAGCCCTTCGATGAACCCCTTGATCGACGTCAGCGGCGTGCGAAGGTCGTGGGAAAGATTGGCGATGAACTCGCGGCGGTCCTGATCGGTCCGATCCAGTTTCTCGACCATCGAGTCCATGGTATCGGCGAGGTGGGTGAGTTCATCGCCTCCAACGGTCCGAAGACGCGAAATCGCCGTGTCCGTCTTCCTCTTCTTTCCCATTCGGCGGCTTCGCGGAAAGCGGACGCTGTAGTCGCCGATGGTGACGCGCCACGCGACATCGGTCATCTCGCGGATCGGACGGGTGATGGCGCGGGATGCGATCCATCCGAACAGCAGGGAAACGGCGAAGGCGGTCAGGGCAGCGATCCCGAGGGTGCCGGCCGGGAGTTGCTGGGCCGTCAGGGGTTCGGTGTACGAATGATGGATCTGAACCTCGCCGAGCATTCCTCCGAACTGGGCACGAACCGGTATCGCGACGGAAAGCCAGGTCATCCCGGTATCGGCCAGAAGTCCATTGAAGTTCCCGAAGACCTGCCTGTCCCCGCCATCGTAATTCAATACGAATCGGAAGGCGTCCGGGACTCGGTAGAGTCCGTCGTTCCGGAGTTCCAGTTTCTTCGCGATGGATCCCGGCATATCCGTCGAATAGCGGACGACTCCGGTGATGTCGATGACCCAGATGATGCTTCCCGTGCTTCGGGCCGTGGAACGGAGATATTGGATGAAATACGGAGCAGCCGCTGCGAGCTTGGGTTCGGAGAGGAAATGGACGTAGGTTTCCGATATATCGTAGGCAGTATCTCGAAGATCCACCGATTGCTGGGCCATGAAGGAGTTGGATACCAGTCGGTAGTAGACCACCCCGAGAACGAGGAAGGCTATGGCGACTGCGACGGCGAGCAGCACGACCGTTCGGGAAGTGAAGGTACGGATCGCGGGTCTGCGCATCAGTCGGTCTCGAACTTGTAACCGACTCCCCAGACGGTGCGTATGCGCCACGCCTCGTGGGGACCGTTCGCGTCGAGTTTTTCACGGATCCGCTTGACGTGCACGTCGACGGTCCGAGATTCTCCGAAGAAATCGTATCCCCAGACGCTGCCAAGCAGCTGCTCCCTCGTGAAGACGCGATTGGGATGGGAGGCGAGGTGGTAGAGGAGTTCGAGCTCCTTCGGTGGCATCTCGACGGTGCGACCATCGAGAACAACCTGGAAACGCACTTTGTCGATTCGTAGTCCCGGCAGTTCGACTGAAGGTTCGTCATCGGGCATCGAACCGTCGCGAGGGGACGGTACGGCCGCAGAACGTCGGAGGACAGCTTTGACGCGAGCCATGAGCTCCTTGGGTTCGAAGGGTTTCTGGACGTAATCGTCGGACCCGAGTTCGAGTCCGACCACCTTGTCGAGCGTATCTCCGCGGGCCGTCAGCATGATGATGGGGACTGCGCTATCCTTGCGGATCTCACGGCAGACATCGAAGCCATCCATTCCCGGAAGCATCAAGTCCAGAAGGACGATATCGTGATGGGATTCACGGTATGAACGAAGGGCGCTCGGACCGTCCATGGCGACGGAAACCGCAAAGCCCTCCTTCTCGAAATAGAGGCGAAGGAGTTCGCAGATGTTGGGGTCGTCGTCGACAAGCAGTGCCTTCTTCACGGAATTCCTTCGGCCGCGCTATGGTTGGCGGCTCAGCATCTGATTGAGTTCGGAAAGGAAGGAATTCACGTCCTTGAACTGGCGATAGACGGAGGCGAACCGGACATAGGCCACCTCATCGAGGCCCTTCAGACGCTCCATGACCATCTCGCCGATCTCTCTCGATGTGACTTCCCGTTTCAGGGAATTCTGCACGGACATTTCGATGGAGTCGACCATCGCCTCGATCTGCGCCGTGGAAACCGGCCTTTTCTCACAGGATTTGATGATGCCTGATATCAGCTTGTCGCGGAAGAAGGGTTCCCGGCTGCCGTCCTTCTTGACGACCAGCAACGGCAGGTTCTCCACTTTCTCATAGGTCGTGAAGCGGGAACCGCATGAGATGCATTCCCGGCGTCTGCGTATCGCGGAACCCTCCTCCGAGGGCCGCGAATCGATCACCTTGTCTTCGTCGTGGCCGCAGAACGGACATCTCATCTGTTCCTACCCCCTCGTCGCCGGCGGATGCCGGAATCGGTCAGAGCGCGGTTGCGGAGCTCGGCTTCGCCGATCAGTCCTTGTATCGGGAATCATCATCCTGGAGGAACCAAGGGAGAAGTCCCCTCTTGCGTTCATGCTTCGGAGGGGTTCTTTCGGGAACGGGCTCGCGACGAGGAGGTTCGGGCGCGTCCACCCACCATGCGGGGGATCCCGATCCCGACGAGGACAAAGACTCCTCGGAATCCGGAGCGGAGTTGGACTCCGAAACGGGGTCCATGGCTTCTTCATCGCCCACGCTGAGGAAACCCTGTGCGGAAGAACGTGGAGGCGGAGCCGTCATGGGAGGCATGGAAGGAGTCGCATGCACCGTGGGAGCGGGGGGGGTGTCATTCGACAGGAAAGATGGAATGCTGGAGAAGTTGGAATCGACATCCTGGAACGCGGGATCGACATCACGCGGGGGTTGAGGCGGGGGCGCGGTGGGCGTCGTCGTCTGGGGACGCGTGTTGTTGCGCATGGCGACTGGGAGCGGAGGGCGCTCGAAGCCGCTGGCGATGACGGTGATCATGATCTCGTCGACCATGTTCGGGTCGATCACCGCTCCGAAGATGATGTCGGCATCCGGGGAAACCGTGTCTCGGACTACGGATGCGGCCTCGTCGACTTCGCGGAGTTTCATGTCGCGGCCGCCGGTGAAGTTGATGATGACGCCCTTCGCACCATCGATGCTGGTTTCGAGCAGAGGGCTGTTGATGGCCTGTCGAATCGCAACCGAAGCGCGGTTCTCGCCGGAAGCGCGGCCGATGCCCATATGGCATACGCCCGCATTGGTCATGATT
Source organism: uncultured Oscillospiraceae bacterium (assembly GCA_964579735.1). GTDB lineage: Bacteria > Bacillota > Clostridia > Saccharofermentanales > UBA5734 > CAILLO01. The sequence continues at coordinate 9,894 of CAZOHH010000020.1, forward strand.
CGCTTCACGTCGGCCAGGTCGAGGTTGATCAGGCCGGGAATGGCGACGAGGTCGGAGATTCCCTGGACGCCGAAGCGAAGGACCTGGTCCGCCATCACGAAGGCTTCGTCGATGGTGGTATCGGCGGTTGCGACTTCGAGCAGCTTGTCGTTGGGCACGACGATCAGGGAGTCGACGTATTTCTCCATTTCGCGGATTCCCTTTTCGGCATTCATCATCCGTCGGGAGCCTTCGAAGCGGAAGGGGCGGGTCACGATGCCGACCGTCAGGATGCCGAGTTCCCTCGCGACCTGGGCGATGACGGGGGCGCCGCCGGTACCCGTTCCGCCACCCATCCCGGCCGTGATGAAGAGCATATCGGTCGCTCGAATCGCCTGGGCGATCTCGTCCTTGGACTCCGAAGCCGCCCTTTCCCCGATGTCGGGGTTGGCGCCGGCGCCTAGACCGCGCGTGAGCTTTTCGCCGATCTGGATCCGTGCAGAGGCTCGCGTGCGCTGAAGGGCCTGGTTGTCGGTATTGATGGTGATGAACTCGATGCCCTTGACATCGCCCTCGATCATCCGATCCACTGCGTTGCAACCACCGCCGCCGATTCCGATGACCTTGATGGTGGCGAACGCGTCATTATCCATCCCGTAATTCATGCGATAGTCCGTCAAGACACCTACCCCCTTCATGGTGAACCGGGGTCCGGCAGGCCGGTCCGGGTCATCCCTCATTCTACACCATGGAAAATCCGTCTACAACAAGTTGTGGCTTGCGGTGGAATGCCCCTACATCTTGTTGTCCACGTCATCGGCAGGCACGCCCGCAGGTCTGCGGAAGCGTTCAAGCCAGTTTCTGCGGATGAAGGAGAAGTTCAGGAAGAGTCGGTTCCCGAAAGCGAAGACGGCGGCAAGGTAAAGAGGGATGCCGAGCTGATCCCCGAGGGCGGCCAGTGCGACCGCGATGAGTCCGTTTCCGAGCAGCCCCGTAAGGAAGAGAGGCATGTCGAACTTGTTCTGGAGGTTCGCCGCCATGGCGCCCACGATGGAATCGCATGCCGCCAGAATACCCACGGCGACATACGTCGAATAGGCCTGTGGAATGTCGACGTTCAGGAAGATGCCGATGATGAGACCGAGGACGAGGCCGAGCAGTGCAAGCATGTGATCACCCCTTCACTTTCCGTCGGGAACGAACCGCGGTTCCACCCCGGACAGGTCCAGTATACCGCTTCCCAAGCCGTCGAGCTTGCCCTGGAGGATGGCGTATCGCAGCTTCCGCATCGCATCCGAGGCGTTCTTCGGGTCGTCTTCGCGCACGTAGAGGATTTCCTGCGTCGTCGGGAGCCGTATCGTCATGTAGATCAGGTCGTCGTAGGCCGGCCGGACCGACCGCACCGTTGAGAGCAGCTTCAGATCGCCGCGCGTGTCGGTATCGGCTTCGAGGACGGCTGACAGGATCATCAGCGCATCATCCAGCGCCTGGGGACGGTCGACTTCCACGGAGCCGCCCAGTCGATATTGGAGGAGGTCGATCCCCTCGATCAGGGGAATGCCTTCCGGAGGATCGCCATTTCGGATTTCCAGGGTGATATGGTCGGCATCGATGACGACGATTGCGTCATGGACGGCAAGGTATGCCACCTCCACCCTCTCCACCGCTTCAATCGAAATGCGCCCGGGGAAGTGGAAGCGGACTTGCACGGATCGAAGATAGGGGTACAGGTGCAGGAGCTTCGCTTCGGCATCGTCGTAGCGCAGCGACGCAAACCCGGACAGGCTGCCGCCGAGGCCGGATAGGAAGAGTTGTCCTTCCTTGAGCCCGCAATCCTTCACGAGAGCCGAGGGATCCAGCATGCGTGTTCCCGAGACCTCGATCGACCTCGCGCGGAAGGAAGGGACGAAGGCAAGTACGAGCGCGACGACTCCCACCAGAATGGCGATGGCGAGGAATGCGACTTTATCGACCTTCTTCTTCACTTTCCGAGGGCTCGTTCTGGAAAGCCCGTGATGACGCCGTCGACTCCAAGTTCGACCATGCGGGCCAGAGGTCGAATGCGGTCGAGTGTCCAGGGATGGATCTTCAACCCGGCATCATGGATGCGTGTGACCCGTCCGGCGTCGAGAGCACTGAAATGAGGATGGACGAACCGATAGAACGGCGAGCCGTTGGCGTCCCGGCGGGAAATCCCTTCCCAGGAGGATCCATCGAGTTTTTCGACCAGCAGGGCACGCGGGTATTCCGAAAGGAGAGACGCGATTTCCTCCATGGCCGGAGTGTCGAAGGTCGAGAGGATGGTGCGCAGTGGATCGAGTCGGCCGCGGACGATATCCGCAACCGCACGCGGCAGAGCCGGGGAGAGGTCGGGGGAGCCCTTCAATTCGATGTTCAGCCAAAGACCCGTGGCGGAGACGAACTCGACGACTTCCAAAAGGAGCGGGATCCTCTCTCCCTGGAAAGCGTCCGAGAACCATCCCCCGAAATCGAGCGTGCGGAGTTCTTGCAGGGTCATGGAAGAGACCCTGCCGAGACCGTCGCTGGTTCTTCGGACATCTTCATCGTGAAGTACGACGACGAAACCGTCGGAGGTGAGCTGGACATCGAGTTCGATGCCGTCCGCACCCAGATCGCGCGCGAGGCGGAAAGCAGCCATCGTATTCTCCGGAGCGTGACCCGAGGCACCACGATGAGCGATCACGATCATCCTTCGCCCCCCTTCCCTGCCGCTTTGAAAAGGCAGTCGACGATCCGATCCGCGGCGTCTTCCCGAGCAAGCCGCTTCGCGGAGGCCGCCATTCGGAGACGACGACCGCTGTCCGGAAGAATCTCGTCGAGGAAGCGTCGAAGAGCCGAGCCGTCGAAATCGGCATCGGCACAGAGGACCGCGGCGCCGATATCGGTCAGGGATCTTGCGTTGAAGGTCTGGTGGTCGTTGGCGGCGAAGGGGTAAGGGACGAGAACCGATGGTTTGCCAAGCGCCGCGATCTCGGCGCAAGCGCCGGCTCCCGCACGGCAGACGATCAGGTCGGCTGCGGCCATGGCGACATGGGGTTCCTCGAGGTAGGGAACGATCCGGAATTCATCCGTCCGACCCTTGAGCGGCTCGCTTTCAGTGGAAGCTTCCACGAAGAGGCCGTCCCCGGTCGCAAGGAGGACACGACAACCCGAGGGGGCCGGTCCCGCCTTGAGCATCGCGGTCACGGCGCGGTTGATCGAGCGCGCACCCTGGCTTCCACCGAGGGCAAGAACGAATGGCGTCTCATCCGGGATTCCGAGGGCGCGGCGCGATTCGTCGCGGTCCGTGGAAAAGAAGACCGAGCGGACAGGGTATCCCGTCTGAAGCGTCTCGACCCCTTTCGGGAAATTCCTGCCGGAGTCCTGGAAACTGATGCAGACGAACCTGGCCTTGCGGGAGAGCAGACGATTCGCGCGACCCGGGAATGCATTCTGTTCGTGGAGCACGACCGGGATTCCGAGTCGATTCGCGGCAAAGACGACCGGGCCGCAGACATACCCTCCGGTTCCGAGGACGACATCGGGGCGGAATTCCTGGAGTGCCTTCATGGCCTCCCTTCGACCTGCGATCAAGTCGGAGATGGCCTTGAATGCGGCGAATGAAAGCCTGTTGGGAAATCCGCTCGCACGGATGGGCTGGAACTCGAACCCCGCACGGGGTACGACGCGGCTCTCGAGCCCCCGCGCAGTGCCGATGAAAAGCACGGCCGCATCCGGTTCTCGAGCGAGAAGGGCCGATGAGACGGCCAGCGCCGGGTGGATGTGGCCGCTGGTCCCACCGGCTGCGAAGGCGACGCGCAAGGGTCGATTCATGGCCTGACCCCCTTCGGAGAAGATGACGTGGAAGACCGCTGCGTGCGCGACACGGAGAGGATCATTCCGACCGACGCAAGGAAGATGATGTTGCTGCTGCCTCCATAACTGAAGAACGGCAGCGATATGCCCGTCGGCGGAATCGAGTTCGTGGCGACACCGATGTTGAGCAGGGCCTGCACGACCAGGAGAATCGTATATCCTGCGGCGAGTACGGATCCGAATGTCGAAGGAGCCCTGCGCGCCAGGATGATGCCCCTGACGAGCAGGAGGAGAAACAGGAGGAGCACGGCGATGGCCCCGATGAATCCGAGTTCTTCGCCGATGATGGCGAAGATGTAGTCATTGTAGGACATGGGTAGATATCCATACTTCTGTCGTCCCATTCCAAGTCCGACTCCCGTGAGTCCGCCTGCGCCGATGGCCTGCAGAGCCTGGCGCGGCTGCCAGCTCTGGGCGTCGTCGGCAGCCTCCGGGTGGAAGAAGGTTTCCAAGCGCTCGCCGACATATTCCAGATTCGTATATTTCTGGACCGACTCTGGAAGGACAGGAAGAAGTGCCATGACCAGCATCCCCAACAACAGGGCGATCAGCAGGAGTATGGCGACGCCGGCGACGATCGACGACGCGCGGGCACCGGAAAGGCATATCACGGCGCCGGTCAGCAGTACGAAGATCATGATTCCGCTGACATGGGGCTCCATGGCTATGAGAATCAGCAAGGGAACCAGCAGAAAGACAGGCAGAAGGAATTCATAGAATGTTCGTGCCGAAAGACTGCGGAATCCCGTGCGGCGGTCGAGCCACCCCTTCGAACGGCGTCGTTCGAGCCATGAATAGTAGCTTGCAAGGCAGAAGACGAGCAGGAACTTGACGACTTCGGTGGGCTGCACCTGGATGCCTCCCAGCGCGAACCAGCGTCGCGCTCCGCCGGCGACCACTCCGATACCTGGAACGAGGACGAGGGAGAGCATGCCCAGGCAGATGATGTACAGGAAGACGGCGAGACCGGGTCTGTCGAGTCGACGAAGGTTCTGTATTCCGATGAAGATGCAGACTGCGCCACCGAGGAGCGTGAACAACAGCTGCTTGGTGAAGAAGAAAAGCGGGTTCTCGTCATTCGATAGGCCCTCGAACATGCTGGCTGAAAGGAGCATGACCAGACCGAAGCAGACGAGGCCGAGGACGACGACGAGGAAGAGGGGGTCCACGGGACCAGGTACCGAACGCGCCTGCGCCAGGGTGGAGGATGGGGTCGCCGCACGTCGCGGAGGACTGGACACAGGATTGACAGCGTTCATGAGGTCTCCTTCACAAGAGCACCGATGCTGCCGCAACGAGGCAACCGACCACCGCGACGGCCGTGAAGACGGCCACCACGCGGAGTTCGCTCCACCCGCCGAGCTCGAAGTGGTGATGGATCGGGGACATCCGGAAGATACGGGTCTTCGTCCTCTTGTACCAGAAGACTTGTACTGCCACCGACCCGGCATCGAGTACGTAGACGATTCCCGCTGGAATCAGGATCCATGGGCAGCCCATGAGGATGGAGACCCCCGCGATGCCGGCTCCAAGAGCCATCGACCCTGTATCCCCCATGAAGACGCGTGCGGGGTGTCGGTTGTAGTAGAGGAATCCGAGACAACCTCCGACGATGGAGAAGGCGAAATAGGCGATGGCGCGGCGGTCGTCGACCCGTTCAGGAAGTTCCAGGGCAAGAAGTCCGAGTGTCGCCGCCACGACGGCCGTGACGCAGGAGGCGAGCCCATCGACGCCATCGGTGATGTTGACGGCGTTGGTCGTGATATAGAGAAAGGCGACGAGGAAGACGCCATAGGCGGCACGAGCCCATCCGGTGAGTGCCAACGGGTCGGCGCCATGCGCGAAGGGTAGGACCAGCACGATGTTCATGTCGGAAAAATAGAGGAGGTAGGCGACGAAGGCGGAGGAGATGCCGATCAGCAGGATCGACTTCGCCAGGATCGAGAGACCCTTCTTGTTGATGCGCACCTTGATGAAGTCATCGAGGAATCCCACGAATGCGAAACCCGCCATCATGAGCGTCAATGCGGGCAATTGGTCGAACTCGGGGAAAAGGGTCGGACCCACGAGACCGAAGACCACGATGGGAAGCAGAAAGAGGAGTCCCCCGAAGGTGGGGGTTCCGGTCTTCGCAAGGTGCGATTTCGGGCCGTCTTCGCGCACGGTCTGACCGACGCGGAGGCGTCTGAGCAACGGAAGCCCAGGCCATCCGACCAGCAGGGTCGCAGCGGCGAAAGCGACCGCTAGAATCAGGGACTTGAGTAGAGGCGTCATCGTGGTTCCTCCTTGGTGGTTTCATATCGAGCCGCGATGGCGTTGGCGACGCGTTCCATGCCGAACGAACGGGACCCCTTCACCAGAAGGACGTCATCCTCCCTGAGGCGCTCCAGGATCCTTTCGGTCAGGATTTCGACATCGGGAACGCACAGGATTTCCGCGCCGGAAGACGCCGCCATTCTGAAACCATCGGCGAGGGCTTCGGCAAATGGGCCGGTCGCGATTGCGAAGGAAACGCCCGCTTCGGCCGCTGCGGCACCGGTGCTTCGATGCTCAGTCTCGGAGAGGGTCCCGAGTTCGTTCATGCCACCGAGGGCGACAAGCATGCGCCGGCCTGCGGCAATGGCATGCAGTGCGGAAAACGCGGCGGCCATCGATTCCGGGCTGGCATTGTAAGAATCGTCGATCAGGACCAACCGCCCGAAATCGGTGACCTTCATGCGGGAACCTGTCGGTTCGAATGCGGAGATGCCTGAAGCGGAAGCCTCCTGGGAGACTCCTTCCCAGTCTGCGGCTGCGATCGCGAAAAGGGCGTTCCTCACGGCATGCAGGCCCGGAATCGGAACCCAGAGGTCCTTCTGGATTTCGGCTCGGCCTTGTCGCGTCCTCTCGATGTCGAAGAACGTTCCCTCCTTCCCCACTCGGATCCGACGGGCGAGGAGGGAGGTTGTACAGGCGTGGGGAAGCGGAAAGTCGGCGCAACCCTCCGTGCGCAGCGAGATCAGGCTCGCCCGGCGTCCAGTGGAAGGCAGGACTCCGTCAGCGGGCAGCGACCGCGCGAATCCGAGAAGATAGGGATCGTCCAGGTTCAGGAACAGCGCGCCATCGGGCCGGAGTCCATGCAGGATCTCCATCTTCGCGTCCAGGATGGCTTCGCGTGACCCGAGGAACTCGATATGTGCGCTGCCGATGTTGGTGACGGCGACGGCATCGGGTGTCGCGATGCGGCTCAGGAGGGAGATTTCACCGGCGGCACGCATGCCCATCTCGAGAACGCAGACCTCGTCGCGATCCGAAGCATCGAGAATCGTGCGTGGAAGGCCTATCTCGTTGTTGAGGTTCGCCGCCGTACTGTGGACGATTCGCTCCCTGGACAGGGCCGCAGAGACCATGTCGCGGGTGGAAGTCTTGCCGACGCTTCCTGTCACGGCGATTACACGGGCGGAAAGCGTTGTCCGATACCAGGCCGCGATGCGCTGAAAAGCGACAAGCGTGTCCTCCGCAAGAAGTCCGGCAACGGTTCCTGAGGGAGCGGAGGCCATGGCGGCCGCGAGGAGGAGCGGGTCGCTTGCGCAGAGAACCGTCACTCCCGCACGAACGGCGACGTCGAGGAATCCATGACCATCGAACTTCGCTCCTCGCAGAGCGAGGTACATCTCGCCCGGACGTACGGAACGAGTGTCCGTCGAGACCCCGTTCACGCGGAATCCCGCCGAAGAAGCGGGTCCGATGAGTCGGCAACCGGTGCAGGCAAGGATGTCCGCAAGTGCTGCGGGTCTCATCCGTGGACCTTGGATGCATCCAGCGCTTCCTGTGCGGTCTCGGCATCGTCGAAATGGATGGTGCGGTCGGTGAAGATCTGATAGTTCTCATGCCCTTTGCCGGCGATGACGACCATGTCGCCGGGTCTGGCGTCCGCGATGGCGCGGAAGATCGCCTCGCGTCGGTCCGGGACAACGGCATGGGAGCCGCCGGTCGGGACAAGCGTGGACAGGATGTCGGAGATGATGGCAAGGGGCTCCTCGGTACGTGGATTGTCCGACGTGACGTAGGTGAAGTCAGCCAATCGACCCGCCGTCTCTCCCATCTCGTAGCGTCGCGATTTCGCTCGATCCCCCCCGCAGCCGAAAACCAGCGTCAGTCTTCCGTCCACGTACTCACGAAGGGTTTCAAGGAGGCTCTCCAGGCTAGCCGCGTTGTGCGCGTAATCGACGACCACGGTGAAGTCCCTGCCTGTCGGGATGGGCTGCACGCGGCCCTTGACCGTCGCATCCGCAAGCCCTTTCCGGACATCCTCGAGGCAGGCGCCGCTCAATCCTGCACAGCCGACGGCGGCCAGCGCGTTGTAGAGATTGAAGCGTCCCGGCATCCCGACGAAAACGGAACCCGAGAACCAAGGGGAATCGAGGTGGAACAATGTGCCGACACGACCGTCCTGGACGCTCTTCGTGATGCCTGATGCGCGGATATCGGCGTCCTCCGCGAGACCGTAGGTGTAGGTGCGGCCCGTCGAAGCGGCGAGGAAGCGGGCGGCGTGGGGGGCATCGGCGTTGACGAGTGCGTTGCGGCACCTGCCGAAGAGCAGGGTCTTCGCAAGCAGGTACTCCTCGAAGGAAGCGTGTTCCGAAGGGCCGATATGGTCGTTATAAAGGTTCGTGAATACCCCGGTCTCATACTCCGTCCGGTAGACGCGGTCGAGAGCGAGCCCCTGGGAGGAGACCTCCATGACGCAGCTGTCCATTCCTGCCGATACCATGTCCGATAGAAGGGCCTGCAGGTCGTAGGATTCGGGAGTCGTGCGGGATGCATAGACGATCTCGTCTCCGATGATGTTCGCGATCGTTCCGATCAATCCTGTCTTTCGACCCGCGGCGCGCAGGATGGCGCGGACCATGTAGCTGGTCGTGGTCTTCCCCTTGGTTCCCGTGATGCCGATCATATGGAGCCGACCGGAAGGATGACCGAAGAAGCGGTCCGAAACATGCGCCAATCCTTTTCGCGTATCGGCGATCTCGATCACGGTCGCGCCAGGCGGAGCCTCGATCGGTTTCTGGACCAGGAACACCGAGGCGCCCTGCGATGCGGCCTGTTGCACGAAGCGGTGCCCGTCGGTCACGAACCCCTCGATGCAGACGAACAAGGTGCCTCGAGTCGCTTTCCGGGAGTCGTAGGCGATCGTGGCGATCTCGACATCCTGGTCCCCGGTGCGGCCGAGGACTTCGAGGCCTTCGAGCAGTTCCGACAATCTCATTCTGCAGTCTCCTTCGTGAATCCGACGTCTACCTGGCTCCAGCGTGGCAGTTCGGTCCCCGGTTCGGCCGCTTGCTTTGTAGCCAGCCCGAAGAGATCTCCGCTGAAGGTGACATTGAGTCCGGCCTCGTAGAGCGCGCTGATGACCTCGCTGACCGTCTTGCCCGTCAGGTCCGGCATGACGGCGATCCCCGGCGGGACTTCCTTGGAGAGCGATACGGCGATTCCGCCGCCGCGGTGGAGACGCGTTCCTGCGGCAGGGAACTGTCCTGCCACGATGGCATCGTCGGCGAGATCCTGCGGCACGGCCTCCAATGAGAAGCCAGCGGTGATGGCGATCTTGCGGGCCTCGCGAAGCGTTTTCCCTATGAATGGAGGTACGGGCAACGTGCTCGCGAGCATCGACTGGTCCTTGTCCGTGTATACCCGCTCGACTCCTAGGGTCTCCAGGCTCCGTGAAATGATCTTGCCTGCGACGATGGAGGAAGCAGAGGAAGAAGTCAGCGAGGACGGCGCGTTGAGCACGACGAGGATCGTAAGGACGGGCTGTTCCGACGGAGCCATCGCAGCGAAGGAGACGACTTTCTCCGTCGCGGTGTTGGAAGTGCTGGTCTTCCCGGCGACCGAATACCCTTCGACATATCCAGGGAATCCCGTGCCATAGAGGACCACGCCCTGCATCATCGCGCGTACGCGGACCGCCGTGGATTCGGAAATGACACGACGCAGGGTATCCGGTTGAATTTCCCGGACGATCCTTCCCGATGCGTCCGCGAGGGAGGATACCATGCGGGGCCGCACGAGGGTTCCTCCGTTCGCAAAGGCATTGTATGCCGAAAGGAGGGAGATCGGCGTCACGGTGGACTGTTCGCCGAAAGAGAGACTGTACATGTCGATGGTCGTCGGTTTCGCATGGAAGATACCCGTACCTTCGCCAGGCAGGTCGATGCCTGTCGTCGTTTCGAATCCATAGGCCTTGACGTAGCGATAGAACCGGTCGATGCCGATCAAACGTGAAACCTCTACGAAGACAGGGTTGCAGGAGTTCCAGAAAGCCTGTTCCAATCGTTCGGTCCCGTGGTTTCCACCCAACTTGAATTGTCGCCAGCAGTTGATGGGCCACTCGGGGAATTCCGTGATCGGTGCATCGTCGAACAGGTCCTTCTCGGCCGCGAGTCCTTCCTCGAAGGCGATCGAAGCCGTGATCGCCTTGAACGTGGATCCTGGTTCATAGGTGTCGGATATGGCACGATTCCGCCAGACCTGCGAGGAAAGATACTTCGTGGCATCCGCGGAGGTGGGCTTCCATGACTCAAGGGTCCAACTGTCCGGCCGTGCGGTCGGGTCGTTGGCGTCGAACCCCGGACAGGATACCATCGCCAATACGTCCCCGGTATATGGGTCCATCACGATGACGACCCCGCCGTCCTTGACCTGGTAAAGGTCCACGGCTTTCTGGAGCTCGGCGGCCGCGATTCTCTGGATGCGGGCATCGATCGTCGTGTTCAGCGTCAGCCCATCCTGTGCGCGGAGACTGACCGGGACCGAGAATGGAAGACCATTGGAGCCGTAATAGTTGTCGGTCTCGACGTAGGTGAGACCAGGCGTTCCGGTGAGTTCGGAGTCGTATTGGAGTTCGAGTCCGAGAAGCCCCCCGCCTTCCTCTGAGGCGAAGCCCACGACCTGCGGAGCGAGCGTGCCATCCGGATAGTAGCGCTTGACCTCGCGATCGATGCGGATCCCGGAGACGGAATTGGCATCCATGAAGGTCTTCAGTGCTTCGCTCTCGGCAGTCGTGATCCGCTTCTTCAAAAGGACATAGCTAGCCGTGCCGGCCGGGCGGTCCTCGAGAGCGGGAGCGAGTGTCGGCGACGGACTCGGAGACGCCGACGGCGCAGCACTTGGAGTGAGAGAAGGTGCATCGGTCAGGAACAACGAAAGGACGTCGTCCGTCACCAGCCCGAGTGCTTCGGCGATTCCCTGGGCCAATTCCCGGCGAGTCAGGCGGACACCGGATACCGACCCCTTGACAGCGGAGGGTGTCATGCCGATGGTTTCCGTGATGCTGCTTCCGGCGAGCTCGGTCCCGTTCCTGTCCACGATCGCGCCGCGGATGGGAAGCTCCCTGATCATGCGATAGTGCTTCTGGGCGGCCGACTCGGCGTAGGTCTCGTGATCGATGATCTGGATGCGGACCATGGACGTCACGAGGTATATGGCGAAGACGAACAGAAGGACCACCGGAACGAAGATGCCGTTCCTTCGGACGTAAGACTTCGTCCCCCGGCTCGTCGAGCGTTCCGGAGGACGATGTTCATATGAAGTGCGCTCTTGATTATGATGCAATTCGCTTCAACCGCCTTGAATCGGAGTCTTCCCTACTATATCACACCTCCTGAGAACGGAGGATGGGAGGACGGTCGTTCAGCGCAGCGTGCGGAAGAAACCTTCGAGGTCTGCAGTCGCGCCACGGATGAGCCTTTCGCTTTCGTTGTCCGCATCGGTCGAGGTTCCGGAGTCCTTGCCGTTCGATAGAACCAGACGGTCGGACTGTGGCATCTCGATGGTGATCCGCTGCATGACGGCGGGGTCCTGCATTCCAAGGCGCACGATCGCGAGCTGGCGGATCTCGTCGAGATCGGTCACCGCGGCGATCTTCTCCTCGACGACCTGCGTATCGATCCCGAGCTGGGTGATCCGACGCTCTGTCGCTGCAACGTCGTAGCTGGCCTGCATGACGAGGCTCTGCCGATACACGATGTATCCGGCAAAGGCCGTGATTCCCAGGATGACGACCACCGTCAGGACGATATCGCGCAATCGTGACGCGGAGAATCGGCGACGCATGTCCCTTTCACCTGGGCAAAGGGGATCCGCGCACTCCGGCACCCGTCGAACGGCCTGTGTGCGCACGGGAGCCGTCCGCACCGGGGCGGAACGGCGAACCGGAACGGGCTCCGGTTGGAGAGCGAGACTTCCATATGTCCTATACATTCGCACCGGCTCCTTGTTCATCATTGGCTTCGAAGACACGTAGTTTCGCACTTCGCGACCTGGGGTTGCGTTCCTGCTCCGTTACGGTCGCCTCGATGGGCTGCCGCGTCATGACTTTTCCCGCCGATACTTTCCCACAGTGGCATCGCGGAAGATCTTTCGGGCAGACGCAGGGCTTCTCCAGACGCTTAAAGGCTTCCTTGACGCGGCGATCCTCGAGGGAGTGGAAGGAGATCACGCAGAGTCGTCCCCCTGGGGCGAGTCTTGTCGGAGCGGTCTCCAACAGGCGGTCGAGAGCGCTCAGTTCTCCGTTCACTTCAATGCGGATCGCCTGGAAGGAACGTTTCGCAGGGTGGGGGCCTTCGCGGCGCTTCGCTGCCGGAATCGCGCGACGAATGGTCTCGGCCAGTGCGTTGGTGCTTTCGAAAGGAGCCTTGGCGCGGGCTTCCAGGATGGCCGAGGCGATTCGCGCCGAAAAGCGTTCTTCACCGTATTCGAAGAGAATCCTTTCGATTTCGGCACGCGGATACGTGTTGACGACCATGGCGGCCGTGAGCCGCGCGTTCCTGTCCATCCTCATGTCGAGCGGACCGTCCTGCATGTAGCCGAAGCCTCTCCCCGCCTCGTCGAGTTGGAAGGAGGAAACGCCGAGGTCCGCGAGGATTCCATCGACCTTGTCGATTCCGATCGAGTCGAGGGCCTCATCCAGACGCGAGAAGTCGGATTTCACCAGTGTGAAAGTTGCGCCAGAGGCCTTTTCAGCGAGCAATCCTGCCAGTCTCGGTCGAGTCGCGTCGAGGGCGTCGTCATCCTTGTCGATTCCGATGAGACGACCGCCTTCACCCAGGGCCGCGAGAATCAGGGAGGAATGGCCCGCTCCGCCGATCGTGCAGTCCACATAGGTTCCATTCGACCGAACCTGAAGCCAGGTCAGGCATTCCTCCGGAAGAACCGGTTCGTGACGGAAATCAGACGCCCTTGATGTCATAGCGGCTCAAATCCTCCGACAGTGCAGTTCCCCTCGCGGTCCTCTTGCCGTCGTATACGGCGGCAGGCCAGATCTCGAATTTCTCATAGAGATAGACGATATATACTTCTTCTCCCGGGTGGATTCCGACCTGGGACCAGAGTTCTTCGGTGACGGAAATCCTGCCCTGGGAATCCAGATCGCAAGGTATCGCTTCTCCAAGAATCTCGCGCTTCATGTCGCGTACGACCGGGTCGGTTCCAGGAAGCCGGGACAGCTGGGATCGGATTTCCGAGAACTGCTGCTGCGTGTACCCGGAGAGGCACTCCGGATCGAGGCTCTTGGTCACGTAGACGGACGCGCCGATCTCCTCCCGGACCTTCGCCGGGAGAATGACCCTTCCTTTCGCGTCCACCGTATGCCGATACCGCCCCATCGTCTTCCCTTCTTTTCTTGGGATCCGATCGAATCGGACCTCTTAATTCACCACAATACACCACTTAGGTTTATTTTCAATCCACTTTGCGCCACCACCTGCATGATATTCCCCGTCACGCATATTTGCAATCGATGTAACACAAACGTAAAAAAGGCTCCTGAAGCCCATGATCCGCTTCAGAAGCCGTTTGTGAGGTGGGAGAGTTGAAATCAGGTGTCGGGGGGCGGTTCAGGGGATCTTCGTCGCTCCATGGAGATGGCAAGGAGTACGCCGAGAGCGAAGAAATTGACGACCATGGCGGTACCGCCCAGACTGACAAAAGGCAGCGGGATGCCGGTCACCGGCATCAGACCGATGTTCATGCCCAGATTCTCGATATAGTGGAAAGCGAAGACCGCCGCGATGCCGGCCGCCATGTAGGAGGTTGCGGGAGTCGGGGCACGGGAGGCGACGTAAAGCGTGCGTGCAAGAAAAAAGAAGATGAAGCACACCAGAGCGACGGCCCCGACGAAGCCCATCCGCTCGGCGAGTCCAGCATAGATGAAGTCGGAAGCCTTGACCGGGACCACGACATGCGTGCCGGTCAGGTTGCCGATCAGCCCGCCGGAGCCTATGGCCAGGCGGGAACGCTCCACCTGGAAGGCCATGTCGGGGTCGAGGCCAGGGAAAAGGAAGGCAAGCAGGCGGTTCCTCTGGAATGGCTGCAGAACGAAGAGAAAGATCGGAATCGCAGCGAGCAATGAACCGGAGAGGGCGATCAGGAAGAATCGGGCACGGATGCCCCAGACGAAAAGCATGCATACGAACATGAAGACGATGACGATCGAGGTGCCGAGATCAGGCTGCTTCATGATGAGCGCGAGCACCGGAAGGTACAGCAGGGCGAGGCGGAGGCTTCCCTTGAGGTAGGTGATGCGTTTCAGATTCATGTCCTCGAAGACATAGGCCGAGCACATGGCCAGTCCCGCCTTCACGATCTCGGACGGTTGCAGGGTCCCGATCACGGGGATGGAGAGCCAGCTGTCCGAGCCCGTCGAGGCCTCCATGGTGAAGGTGTCGACGAGGACGAGGATCAGCAGGAACAGTCCTACCCCATAGGTTGCCCAACCCACGAGCTTCAGTGTAGGGATATCGACCAGACAGAGCAGCACGGCGATGGTGATGCCGGCCATGACCGCTCCCGCCTGTTTGACGAAGACGGCAGTGGCTCCATCGTAATCGGTTGCCAGAACGCCGGACAGCGCGAACAGGCCCATGGTCGAAATCAGCAGAACGGGGACGAGCAGCCAGTAGTCGAGCGTCCCGAAGAAGCTCTCCCGGCGTGTTCGTTCAAGCCCCGGCCGATCCATCCCCGTCCTTGTCTTCGGTTTCGGTGTCGGTATCGGGTTTCGATCCGGCGACCGCTGCTTCCTGCAGAGCGTCGAGGTACGCGCGCTTCTCGGCGCGGGAACGTAGAATCCAGAGGACCACGACGGAGGCGATCACCATCAACGCCGACAACCACATGGAGACGCGCAGGTCGACCCCGAATAAAGGCGTGGTCAGGGGGTCCGTGCGGATGCTTTCTACGAAGAATCGGACGAAGCCATACATCCCTAGATATGCGAAAGTGGTTTCATAGGGCTGTCTGCTGCGCTTGCGAATCACCAGTAGAATCACGAAGATCAGAATGTTCGCGAGGAACTCGTAGAGGAAGGTGGGATGCACGGGGTTGGCCGGAACGAGCCCAGCCGTGGCAGGAAGGGACTCGAGATAGGCCTGTGTCGCAGCGCTTTTCATGCCCCAAGGAAGCGTGGTGTTGTTGCCGAAGGCCTCCTGGTTGAAGAAGTTGCCCCAACGACCGATCGCCTGACCGAGCGGCAGGTACACGACGAGGAAGTCGACGATTCGGTGCAGACGGATTCTCTTGAGACGCGCGACGAGGGCAAGGCCTAGGAGGCCGCCGATCACTCCGCCATAGAAGGCGAGACCGCCGTTGCGGACGTCGATGATGGTGAGGAAGGTCCACTTCGTCGGAGAGAAGACGACATAATAGAGACGGGCGAAGACGATGGCGAGCGGGATCACGGCGATGACGACATCGAGGACGTCATCCGGGGTCAGACCGAAACGCGGAGCGTGGCGCATGCCGAGGAATACGCAGAGAAGCACCGCGGTGGCGATCAGGATGCCGTACCAGTAGATCGGGAGTCCGAAGACGTTGAATGCGACGCGGCTGACCGGCAGGTCGATGATGCCGAGGCCTGGGAAGCTGACGTAATTCATGTTCATCGAATCATGCACCTCCAGCGGGCAGAACGAAGGAGACGCTCGAGAGTTCCTCGTCCAGGATGAACCGCATCCAATCGGCGGCTTCTTCGAGAACCATACTATCATAGATGCGGGGATAATCGAATAGACCGATTCCGGCTAGAGCGGCGTGCAGAGCGGACAATCCGCATCCCTCCACCGAATCGAGTCCGCGGAGGAAGGAGCCGGCCGCGGCTTTACGCTGGGTGTCGAAGGCGCGTTCGTCCAGGCCCCGCGCGAAGGTTTCACGCATGCGGGCAAGTAAGGCCGAAGCGGCCTTTTCGGGTTCCGGACTCTCCCCACCCGCGGCGAGGAAGGCGAAGTCCTCCTCGCAGAGGTAATGAAAACCAAAGGAATCGGTCAACAGGCCTTCGGCATATAGATCATCGAAGACGTCCGACGTGCTGCCGAGCAGGGTCTCGAAGACAAGTCGACCGGCGCGCCGGCGCAGTGCGAAGTCCCAGGCCGAGGCCGTCTTGGGGAGTGCGGCGGACGGGTCCTTGATGCCGACCAGGAAGGAGGGCATGCCGACGTCCATTCGGGCTTCGGTTCGCACGACCCGGACGCTCGAAGGTTCATCCACTGGAACGGGACGGCCTTCGGGGCGTTCGGGAATTCCGACGATGGCTTTCTCTACCAGAGGAAGAAGGCTTTCTGCGTCGAAGTCCCCGACGACGGCGAGAATCATGCGCGAGGGTGCATAGTAGGCATCGTGGACGGCTTGAAGGTGTTCGGGCGAAATGGTCGCTACGGATTCCGCGGTGCCGCCGATATCGACCCGCACCGGATGCGACGCATAAAGACCTTCCAGGAGGCCGGTGAAGCATCGGGCGTCGGGCTCGTCCCGATACATCGAAAGCTCGGACAGGATGATCGGCCTTTCCGCTTCCACGCGCTCGAGGTTCAGAGCGGGGTGAAGCACGGCCTCCAGCATCTTCTCGAAGGCGGTCTCGAAGGCATCCGTGGCCGTGAAGTAATAGAGCGTATGCGTATGCGTCGTGTAGGCGTTCGCCTGGGCTCCGGTGGCCGATAGGGCGGAGAGAAGCCCTCCCTGGTCGTCGCGGGTGAAGACGCAGTGTTCGAGGTAGTGCGCCGTCCCGTCGGGAACCCGGTGTTCGACATCGGATGAAAAAGCCGTATGGACCGATCCATAGGGAATGGCGAATCCGCCGAATCGCCTGATGAATCCGGGCTTCGGGATATGAAGCAGAACCAGTCCGCACCGATGGGTGTAGACATCCATGCGCTCGCCGGACATCGAATCCCGAAGGGTTTCCAGCTTCCAGTCCACAAGATTCATTCGGTCTCCTCCCCTGGCAGCTGGACGAAGCAGGCCCGTTCCTTCAGGCGGCGGGCCAGTGCGACGACGCGCGCTCGGGTCACGGAGCGCAGTAGAAGAAGCGTCTCCTCCTGACGCAGGCGTCGGCCGGAGGAAATCCCTGCCAGATCCGCGGCGGAGAGGCGTGCGAGGTCATCGCCACGGGTGCGAAGGGAACTCTCGATCATTCGGATCGAGCTATCGAAAATCCGGTCGGGGAAATCGTCTGTGGCAAGCGCCTCGATCTGGCGACGCATCGAGGAAAGCGCTTCCTCCGTACGTTCCACCGGGACACCACCGCAAAGCAGGATGCCGGAAAGGTATCGCAAGGGTGCGGAGAAGACGCTGTAGGCAAGTCCTTCTTCTTCGCGGACCTTCTCGAAGAGGAGCGAATGGGCATCGCCTCCGAGCATGCTGTTGAGAACGGTCATGACGATGGTGTCCATCGAATAGTACGCCGGCGCGCCCTCATACGCCAGGCAAACCCTGGCCTGCTCGACCTTCTTGCGCTCCACGACGGGGGCGGAAGCATTGGACATATCGGGGTTCCGAGAAGGCAATGCCGCAGGAGTCAACCCCGGGCATACGACGAGGCGGTCCTCCGCGGGGAATCGCTGCGTGAAACGCCGCAACGCCGCGAAGACCGATTCCAACGCCGTCTCCGCCCACTCTCCCGTCAGATGGAGCTGCACTGCGCCGTTGCGGAAGCACTCCTCGTAAGCGCGTTCGAGCTCCATCCGCGTCACCGCGCGGATCTCGGCATCCTCTCCGTCCTCCTCGAGACCGTGGGGGGAGCCGGCGCAGAAGATTTCCGTACATCTCTCGATGCAATGCCGGGTGCGGTCGTTTTCTCTCGAGGCGATTTCAGCAAGCTGGTTCTGCCGCTCTTCCTCGACGATGGATTCGAGGAATTCCCCGCGCTCATCGCGCGCCGGAGTCAGGAGCATCTCGAACAGGAGACTGCAGGCGCCTTCGATGGGAGAGGAGCCATCGGTCCAGCGCGACAATGCGTCGGCCGTGAAATGTAGGACTTGAAGGTCCCCCTCCTTCTCGACCGAGGAATGGATATCGGCTCCATACTGGCCGTCGAGTTCGGCGGCGACCTCGGTCCGAAGCGGCAGTCGAGCGCAACTCGAGGAGAGGATGCGGGAGAGGAGCGAATTCCGGGAAGCGGTTTCCCGGGCGAGTGGAACCCGCACGGACAGAGTGCATAGGGATGTGCGGAATCGGGACGTGCGAAGCAGATGGACCGGGATTCCATCGATACGGGCGACGATCCAACCCGATTCGTCCTTCCGATGCATCTCCCTTGCCACTTCGATGTCCCGCTGCACCTGAAGACGAAGGCTCTCGACATCGTCGAAGCGTTCTTCCTCACGAAGTCTTTCCAAGAACTCCACATCCAGCGTCTGGCCATATAGGTCGAGGTCGGTATCGAAGAGACAGGTCTCCACGAGGAGGTCCGTCGCCTCTGTCTCGATGGTCGGTCGATATCCGAGATTGGTCACCGACTCATAGGTCCTCTCCCCCACCCGTGCGCGAGTCCGGTATATGCCAGTTGGAGGAAGGACTCGGTCGCAGGGAGCCGTGAAATTCGCCGTCGGGAAACCGAGTTTGGTCGCAAGGCCCCTTCCCCGCTTGACCACGCCGCGCAGGGAATAGCCGCGGCCGAGCAAGGACGCCGCTTCCATCATCTGACCCGCGGCGATCCGCTCGCGGATGGTCGTGCTCTTGATCAATGTCTCTCCCATGCGGACGGCATCGGTCACGAGGACCTCGACGCCCTTTCGGAGTCCCCAGTCCAAAAGGAAAGCGCAGTCCCCGGTCCGGCCCTTTCCGAAGCGATAGTCGTGTCCGACGACGACCAGTCGGGCACCCAGTCGTCCGACCAGATACTCGTCGAGGAATCTTTCCGCGGGCATCGCGGCGAAGTCGGCGTCGAAGGGCTGAACGACGACTTCCGAAACGCCGGAGTCGAGCAGGAGCGCTTTCTTTTCGTCGAGTGATATCAATGCGGCGGTCGAGCGGTCCGCCTTCCGTCCCGTTGCGGCATTGGCGGCGGGGTGCCGGTCGAAGGTAAGCACGGTCGGTACGAGGCCTAGTTCGGCGGAGCGTTGCAGCAGCATTCTCACGAGCTCCATGTGTCCGCGGTGCAGGCCATCGAAATAGCCGAGGCCGATGCCGACAGGGCGTGGTTCCAACCTATCCATGGGCAATCCCCCATTCGGCGGCATCGGTGAAGACCCGCTCCGCGCGATAGACCGGAGTCCCCGCGTCCGAATCGTCCAGCCGGCAGACCGCCATCAATCCGAGTCCTTCGCGCAGGACGGCCACGGTCTCCGGAATCTTTCCATCGGAGTCGATGATGACGGCGGGGACCTCGCGTCCGTTCACGATACGCAGCGCGGACACGTCATCCAGAGTCAGCACGGGCAGGTCGGCGATGGCGGCCTCGAGGGGAAGCAGCCAATCGGCGGAGGCCAGGTTCGTCATGGCTTCTTCCCCGCGAACATGGCATATCTCCTCGATTTCCTCCAGCGTGTGGGCGGTCTCGATCCGAAAAGGACCACACTCCGTGCGAGACAACTCCTCCGCATGGGCACCGAAGCCGGATTCGCGGCCGAGGTCCACGCAAAGCGTGCGGATATAGGTGCCTTTGGTGCAGCGCAGAAGCAGGACGGCGCGCAGGACGCCATCCTCGCCGGAGACGGATTCGATGACGGCGGAGTGGATGCGGATGCGCCGGGCGGTCCGTTCAATCTCGATGCCCTGCCTTGCCAGGTCGTACAAGGGCCGGCCCCCTACCTTCACCGCAGAATACATGGGTGGCGTCTGCATGCGCTCGCCGACGAGTCCGGCGACGAGGGTGCGCAGCCGGGAGTCTCCATCGGCGCGCCATTCGGCGAGTTCGGCCGGAGATGGCTCGCGCCCGCCGGTTCGGGTGCCGGTGCGGTCCTGGGTATCCGTCTCGATGCCGAAACGCACGGTGACACGATATTCCTTGTCATATCCTTCCATGTACCGAACGAGTCCTGTCGCTCGACCGAGGACTATGGGCAGCACGCCCTCGGCGAACGGGTCGAGCGTACCGCAGTGGCCTACGCGCTGCACGCCCACGGCACGGCGGACACGGGCCACGCAGGCGAAGGAGGTCGATCCGATGGGCTTTCGGACCACGAGGATACCGCCCCGCACGGTCAATCCGTTTCCGAGCATCCAAGCACCTTCCTGGCCTGCGAAAGCACTCGCTCCCTGGCATCTTCCAGAGACGCCTCGACTGTGAATCCGGAGGCGCGGGCGTGTCCGCCTCCTCCAAAGCCGCGCGCAAAAGCGCAGGAGTCGAAGCCGTCGCCGCTGCGTGCGTTTACACGGATACCTTCCTGTTCGCCACGCTCTCGGAGGACGAAAGCGACTTCGACACCATCGACATCGCGCAGGCGTCCGGCAATGCCGTCCAAATCGCTTTCCATGGCCCCGCATTCCTCGATCAGGGATGCTGGAACTGCAAAGGAGGCGATTCTTCCGCCGCAGTCGAAGCGCGCATCCGTGAAGGCTCGGCCGGTGATACGCAGACGGCCCGGCGTCGTGGCGTCGAAGATGCGCTGGGTGAGAGAACGGACATCGGCGCCATGGGCCAGGTAAGCGGCCGCGGCGAGGAAGGATTCGGCGTTGGCATTGGCGAATCGAAACCCTCCGGTGTCGGCCAGCAGCGCGGCAAGGAGGCATTGTGCCGATTCGGTGTCCATGGGGTCGGAACCTGTCTTCGACGCGATGGCCTGTAGGACTCGATGGACGAGTTCGCCGCAGGAGGATGCCGTCGGGTCGATGAAACGCAGGACCCCGTCATCCGGAATTCCGGTGCCAAAAGCCGACGGGTGGTGGTCGATGACGATGCGCACGGGAGCGGACTGGAACATAGGCGCCCGTGCGCCGAGCCGCTGCGGGCCTTCGCAGTCGAGGGCGATCGCGAGGGTCTGGAAACCCGTGAAGATGGGGTCCGCGGGATCCGGCCGGACAAGGGCGCGGTCTGCACCGGGCAGGAAGCCGAAAGGGGCGGTCGGCGGCTCCTCGAGGACGACCAGAGAACGGATGCCGATCCGCTGAAGAGCGGCGGAAAGTCCGAAACTCGCCCCCAGAGCATCGCCGTCCGCGCCAATATGCGGATATACGACCACGCCGTCTGAACGGCCGGCAGGTCCCAGAAGGGAGTCGACGATCGCAATGGGGACGGGAACCGGCATCGAGGTCACCTCGTGGATTCGGAGTCTACTCGTCCTTTGAAGGACGCTGCCCCTTGTTCACTTCGTCGATCAGTTTCGCAAGACGGAAACCGCGCTCGATCGAGTCGTCGATCACGAAGCGAAGTTCCGGTGCGATACGCAATCGGATCCGGGAGGCCACTTCCCGGCGGAGAAAGCCGGCGGCGCTCTTCAGCGCCGCCGCCGCATCCTTCTTGGCCGCATCGTCCCCCATCACGCTGATGAAGATCTTGGCGTGCGAGAGGTCGCGGGACATCTCGACGTCGACGACCGACACCATCGCGGGGAGCCGCGGGTCCTTGACGCTGTCGCGAAGGAGGGATGCGACGACGTCGCGCACCTCTTCGCCGACCCTATCGGATCTTTCCATGTGGTCAGCCCCTTTCGACCTGCTTCATCTCGAAGGCCTCGACGATGTCGTTCTCCTTCAGGTCGTTGAAGCCCGTGATCGACAGACCGCACTCGAATCCGGCCAGGACTTCGCGCGCATCGTCCTTGAAACGTTTGAGCGAGGCAAGTCTACCTTCGTGTACGACGACTCCGTCCCGCACGATGCGCACTTCGCTCGTCCGGACCATCTTGCCGTCGGTGACCATGCAGCCGGCGATCGTACCGACGCCGGACACCTTGAAGGTCTGGCGCACGGAAGCGTGTCCGAGCACGTTCTCCTTGAACGTAGGTGCGAGCATGCCCTTCATGGCCGACTCGATATCCTCGATGGCATTGTAGATGACACGGTACATGCGGATGTCGACGCCGGCATCCTTCGCCAGATCCGCGACGTTCGCGGAAGGCCGGACGTTGAAGGCAATGATGATGGCGTTCGCGACTTCCGCAAGCCGCACGTCTGTCTCCGTGATCGCGCCGACACCGCCGTGGACGACGTTCACGCGGACCTCGTCGTTCGACAGCTTGGTGAGGGACTGCTTGACCGCCTCCACGCTGCCCTGGACGTCGGCCTTGACGACGAGATTCAGGTCCTTGGCCTCGCCTTCCTTCATCTTGGTGAAAAGCGAGTCGAGGGACATGCGGGAGGATGCCCGCAGCTGTTGTTCGCGTTGCTGGCTGCGACGACGCTCGGCCAGGTCGCGGGCGACCTTCTCGTCTTCGATGGCGTAGAAGAGCTCGCCAGCCTCGGGGACTTCGGGAAGTCCTGCGATTTCAACGGGGATCGAAGGCCCGGCCCTCTTCACGGAGGAGCCCTTGTCGTCGACCATCGCGCGGATTCTGCCGATGATGGAACCTGAAACGATGGAATCGCCGATCTTCAGCGTACCGCGCTGTACCAGCACGGTTGCGATCGGACCGCGGTTCTTGTCGAGTTTCGCTTCGATCACGGTACCCTTGGCCTGCTTGTTGGGGTCGGCCTTCAGGTCGAGGATGTCGGCAGTGAGGAGAATCATCTCGAGGAGCTCCTCGATGTTGGATCCGGTCTTCGCGGAGACGTTCACCATGATGTTGGTGCCGCCCCACTCCTCGGGTATGAGGCCGTGTTCGGAAAGCTCCTGCTTGACCTTGTCCGGGTTCGCCCCGGGTTTGTCCATCTTGTTGATTGCGACCATGATGGCCACATTCGCGGCTTTGGCATGGTTGATGGCTTCGATGGTCTGCGGCATGACACCGTCATCGGCCGCGACCACGAGGATCGCGATATCGGTGACCTGGGCGCCGCGGGCACGCATGG
>CAZOHH010000021.1:0-18617 GCA_964579735.1 uncultured Oscillospiraceae bacterium
TTTGGTATATGGTCGAAGACGTTCACATCAAGAACCTCGAAATATCGGGAATGGAGGCAGGCTGATGTATGCTATGGCTATTCTACCGTTATTCATGCAAAGGAGTTCACGAGAACTTCAACAGTGACTTCCACCACGAACCCATCAGTGTCGAATGCATTCAAACTCTCCCTATTCCCGCTCCACCAAGTGCTCGACGCTCGTCGGCAGGTTTCCCAGCCGTTCCTTCGCGAACACGGGATACAGCACGATGTCCCCGACTCTCTCCATTTCCACCCAGCGGAACTCGAGGTGCGGCTTCCCATCTGCACCCAGTTCTTTCGAGTAGAACAGGTCAGTGGTCGGGACGGCCGACTCTTCCTTCGCCTTTAGCAGGTAGTAGAAGCCGAGCTCGTGGAAGCGGTATCCTTCGTGGGAGAAGAAGTTCTCGTTGACCCAGAGGAGCCGCACGACTTCGACGTCGAGTCCGATTTCCTCCTGGAATTCGCGGACGACGGTCGTCGCCGTGTCCTCGCCGGACTCGACGCGTCCGCCAGGGAACGCGAAGTAGTCATCTCGCAAGGTTCGGTGGATCAGCACACGCCCGTCGTGGAACAGGAGTCCCGCAACACGGAAGTTGAAGAGGTATCCGTCGGATTCAAAGCAGATCACAGGCGCCACTCCTCGCGGAGAACGGCGTACAGGAGGCCGTCGTACCAGGGCAGCGGGTCGCAGGGGCGTCCGGGGCGGGACTGGCGCAGGAGCCCCTCGCGCCGCATGCCGCAGCGTTCCATGACGCGGAAGGAGCCTGTGTTGTCGGCACGGCAGGTGGCCCAGATCCGGTTTTGGGCGAGCGTCTCGAAGCCGAAGCGAAGGAGCTCGCGGGCGGCTTCCGTCGCGAAGCCATTGCGGTGCTGGTCGAGACGCAGGGTCCAGCCGATTTCGGCCTGCGCGCCCGATTCGTCGACGAAGATGCCGACACCGCCGATCAGCTCGCCGGTATCCTTGCGTTCGACCGCGAAGTCGAAGTCGCGACGCGGGGACTGCCGTACCTGCGCCTGCGCCGCGCGGAGGAACTCGTGCGTCTGCTCTTCGGAGTTGGGACCCCAGGCGGTCATGAGCGTGTTGGCGAGGTTTCCGGCATATCGGTGGACCGCGTCGAAGTCTGAGTCCGTGAAAGGGCGGAGAAGGAGGCGGTCGGTCGAGAGGATCAACGGCGCGGGTGCTGAGGCAGAATCGAGTTCCGTTGCGACACACTCTCCGCCTTCTCCCCCGCTGTCCGTCTCATAGAGTCGGGCAGGTTCTCCTCCGGACCCATAGCAGGTTCCGAGGAATCGCCAGCCGTATTTCTCGTAATAGCCGCCGTGATCGGTGGTGAGATAGACCTTCGGGAAGCCGAGGCGGGCGGCTTCGGACCGGCCGTGGGAGAGGAGGAGGGAGCCATAGGCGTGGCCGCGCTCGTCGGGTTCGATATAGAGTGCGCAGAGCCATGGCCATAGATCCTGCCGACTGGTGAAATCGTTGGAAATGAGGCCGTAGGAGCCGATCACACGCTCGCCCTTCAAGAGAAGGTACCAGCGTGGGAGGGGGCTGTCGGTGGTACCGGCGAAACTGTGGGAGATGCTGTCCTCATAGACGATGCGGGCGATGCCCCACTTCGTTGAGAAGTACTCGGCGGCCTCTTCGAGGCGCTCGGGGGCGTCTCGGAGGGCAAGGATGCGGACTGCGTCGTGGGAGGGATTGGAGACGGAGGAAGTAGCGGAAGAATTGGTGGGAGCTGTCATGGAGCCTCCTGTTGACGTTTCACCCCGATGGACTGGGTGCCAATCGTGATCTTGTCGATACCACTCCATTCTGAACTACTCCAATTCCTCTGGCAATTGCCTGGCGAATCCAATTGACTCGACTTTCTATCCTATGTTACTCTTATCATATTGTACCTGTATATCTATTCCATTCCTTGTCCCTTCCCCTTTTCTCTGCCCATCAAACTCAATTCCCCGCTCCACACACAGCCAAGCGAGGTGACGCACATGTCCATTCAAAACGCGATCCTGGGCCTGCTCAGTTGGAGACCTGCGACCGGATATGACCTCAAGAAGGCGATGGAGGCCTCTTCCAGCATGTACTGGTCTGGAAACAACAACCAGATCTACAAATCGCTCGTGCAACTCCAGGCGGAGGGCCTGGTGACGAATGAGGCCGAGCACCGGGAGGGGGCGCCTTCGCGCAAGGTATATTCGGTGACGCAGAGGGGCCAGGAGGCGTTGTCGAATTGGGTGCGTTCCGAGCCGGAGCCTCCGGAGTGTCGCAAGGCGTTCCTGGTCCAGCTGGCCTGGGCGGATCGTCTGGACACGCAGGAGCTGGATTCGCTTCTGAAGACCTACGAGGGCGAACTCCAGATGCGTCTGGTGATCGAGGCGGAGCGGATGCGCCGCGGACTCGAATCCCCGGGGAGAACGACGCGAGAGACGCTTCTATGGAAGCTGATCGAGGAGAACGCGGTGATGTCGCTGAGCAGCGAGATCGAGTGGACGCGTCTTGCGCGCGAGCGGCTGGCGTCGATGGAGCCGGAGACGGTTCTCCCTGAGGCGCTTCCGGGCGCAAGGGCGGATGGCCTCACTTTCCGCGTGGCCGAAGCCAGAGGCGAGAACTACATCGAGGTGCTGGAAGCGGTGACGCCTGTGGCTGGGGACATGGGAGCGATGGATATGATATCGCTATGTTGGGAGAATGGCGTGCACCGGTTGCTGCTGCATGGGGAGGTGCTGTCGGAATCGTTCTTCGACCTAAGCACCAAAGTCGCCGGAAACGTGCTGCAGAAATTCGTGAATTACGCCGTGCGGTTGGCCCTGGTGCTGCCGCCGGAGAAAACCGGGACCGTGAAGTTTCGGGAAATGGTCGCTGAGTCGCGCAGGGGTACGCAGTTTCGTGTGTTCGCGAAGCGCGAGGACGCCGAGACCTGGCTGGTAGGCTGAGGACCGCTTGACGGATGACTGGAGCGGCTGACTAGAACATACGGGACGTGACGCGGTTTCGCCCCTCTTCCTTGGAACGGTAAAGCGCCTTATCGGCTTCGGAGATCAGGAGGTCGATGGACTTGTCCGGCGTGGAGACCATGGTCGCGACGCCTAGGCTGATGGTGAGATAGCGGTCCGCCTTCGAATACGGGTGGGGAATCTCGAGGGACAGGATGGCTTGGCGAAGATCCTCGGCCTTCTTTTCGGCGGCTGCGATTCCAGTATTGGGCAGCAGGCAGACGAACTCCTCGCCGCCGAACCGACAGGCCAGGTCCACCTTCCTGCGGATTCCTTCCCCGAGCTTTTCGGCAACGCGCTTCAAGCAGACGTCGCCGTGCTGATGCCCGTAATTGTCGTTGTACAGTTTGAAGCAGTCGATGTCGATCATGATGGCGGAAAGCTCCATGCTGTTGCGCAGTGCATATTCCCAGACGTATTTCGAGTACTCTTCGAGCTTATGGCGGTTGGGAAGACCTGTCAGTCCATCCATGTAGCCGGAGTCCTCGAGCTGGTCCCGGTACTTCTTGAGCTCGGCGTGGGTGTTGACGCGCGCCCGGACAACGATGGGACTGAATGGCTTGGTTACATAATCGACCGCACCGGCCTGGAATCCGCGGATTTCATCCGTTTCGGTATCCTTCGACGTGATGAAGATCACGGGGATGCCCTTGGTCGCAGAATCCGTTTTAAGGCGCGTGCAGACTTCGTATCCGTCCATGCCGGGCATGACGATGTCGAGTAGGATCAGATCCGGCGGGGTGTCCGAGCGGGCGATCTTCAAGGCCTTCTCACCGCTGGTGGCGACGCGTATGGTGTAATCGTCCTTGAGGAGCTCGCCGAGGATGGCGATGTTCTCCGGCATGTCGTCTACGATCAGAACCGTCTGTCTGCGTCCGACTTCGTTCATCAGGCACCTCCCGTCTGATATCCTGACCCTTGCGCGATGCGACGGAAAGGGTCGATGGCCGCCTCGAAGTCGAAGCCGCGCACGGCTCTACGGACTTCCTGGATATCCTCCGAAAAGGCATTGCGGTCCACTGTGCCGAGGAATTTCTCCAAGGTTTTTTCGGCTTCGAGGTTGTCGCTTTCGAGGAGAGCGAAGATGTCGAAGACAAGTGTCTGGATCTGGTCCGACGATAGCTGTGAAACGAACGGGTCCATCGTTCCCCGGGCTGTCTTTTCGGACGGAGTCCACGTAGTTTCCCGTTGCGGGGATTGAGTTCGGTCGGCCTGGGCGATATCCGATGCGAAGGACCGCAGTTCGGCGTCGAGGCCGCTCAGCCGGGCTTCGAATCCAGGTGCCGCGATGTCGGCGGTTTCCAACTCGCTTGCATGAGCTTGGACGGCTAGGATCGAAAGGTTCCCCGCGACGCCCTTCAGCGCATGAAGCTGGCCCCGCAGGGCCTCGTGGTCCTGCCGATGGAATAGATCGATCAACCGGTCTCCGAGCGCTCCATACTTTTCCGCGAATTCGAGAAGCAGGTTTCGGTAGAGGCGCGCATTTTGATTCAGGCGCTCGAGCCCGCGTGCCACGTCGACGGAACCGACCTGGTCCAGGAACGCGCGGTCCTCGTCCACGACTTGCGAGGGGACTGGATGGTTGACCGGGGTAGTCATGGACGCGTTGGGCAACACCCACTTGGAAAGCGTCCTGAACAGCCGTTCGGTGTCGATGGGCTTGCTGACGTAATCATCCATGCCGATCTGAAGGCATTCCTCACGGACGCCCTGCATGGCGTGGGCGGTCATGGCCACGATGGGCACGTGTCTTCCCGTTCCGGCCTCGTGGGCACGGATGAGGCCCGTCGCCTCATATCCGCCCATGACCGGCATCTGGACGTCCATGAGGACCAAGTCGAAATGCTCGACGTTCGCATAGTCGACCGCCTCCTTCCCGTTGTTGGCGACGACGACCTCCATTCCCGCTCCCTGCAGGACCTCGGAGGCGATCTGCTGGTTCATGGGGTTGTCTTCGGCCAGAAGAACCTTGATTTCGTGGAAATCCTGGATTGTAGACGCTTCATATCGTCCAGAAACGTGCGCATCACCGTCGACGTCTTGCCTTGCGCCGATGAATTCCATCATGGTGTCGAATAGAAGGGATTGGTTGACGGGCTTCATCAAGAAAGCCTTGATGCCGACCTTTTCAGCCTTGCGCACGATTTCCTCGCGTCCGAAGGCCGACACCATGAAGACCAGGGGTGCCTTCTCGAGGAATCCGTCCGCAAGGAGGCGCTTCGCGGTCTCGATACCGTCCATTCCAGGCATGCTCCAGTCCATCAGGACGAGGTTGTACGGGTTGCCCGTGGAAGCCTGGACGAGAAGGTCCATCGCCTCTTCTCCTGAAGCCGCGACGTGGACGTCGAACCCGAAGGTGCGGAGTTGCTCGGACAAGAGGTCCCGAGCCATCCGGTTGTCGTCGACGACCAGCACTTTGTAGCCGGCGAGGTCTGCCGGGATGATCCTCGACTTGTGCTTCTCCTTTTCCTGACGTTTGAAACGCGCCGTGAAATGGAAGGAACTGCCGACGCCTTCCATGCTTTCCACGCCGATGAGTCCGTCCATGAGCTCCACGAGCCGCCGACTGATCGAGAGTCCGAGTCCGGTTCCTCCGAATTCCCGCGTGACGGAGCCGTCCGCTTGGGAGAATGGCTGGAAGAGCCTGTCCATACGGTCCGCCGCGATGCCGATGCCGCTGTCCTTGACAGTGAACCGCAGGATGCACTCGGTGGACGTGATCGCTTCGTTGGAGACCAGGATGGCGATTTGCCCCCGATTCGTGAACTTGACCGCGTTGTTGGCCAGATTGATGAGCACTTGCCCAAGGCGCAGCGGGTCGCCGACGAGGGATAAAGGCACGTCGGCGTCGATGTGGTTCAGAAGTTCGAGCCCCTTTTCCGCTGTCTTGACCGAGACCATGTTGAGGACTCCGTCGACGACCCCCTCGAGGTCGAAGTCGACGGACTCGATTTCAAGCTTGCCGGCTTCGATCTTGGAGAAGTCGAGGATGTCATTGATGATCCCGAGGAGGTTCTTCGCGGAGAGTTCGATTTTCGAGACATAGTCCTTCTGACGAGGGGTCAGTTCCGTCTTCGAGGCAAGGTTGGAGAAGCCGATGATCGCATTCATGGGGGTACGGATTTCATGGCTCATGTTCGCGAGGAATTCGCTTTTGGTGCGAGTCGCGGTCTCCGCCTCCTCCTTCGCCAGGAGGTATTCGCGGGTGCGCTCCTCGACCTTGACTTCGAGATCCTGCGTGTTGTCCCGGATCCGTTCCGTCATGCCGTTGAACACCGTCGCGAGGTCGCCGATCTCGTCGTTCGAGGTGACCTGGGCGTGGGCATCGAGGTTGCCGTCCCGGATCTCCTCGGAGACCTTCCTCAGCGCGACGAGGGGGCGAACCAGGCTGAGGGCGATCCGGATGCTCACGAGGATCGTCAGTACGACGGTGAGCATCGTTGCCAGGAGGATGATCAGGCCGAGCTGGGTGACTCTCGAGTAGAGATCCTCCAGGGGGATTCCAGCTGCGACGATCACGTCAAGGGATGCCACTTCCTGATATACGACGACCTTGTGCTTTGTACTCGTCTCGCCGGGGTTTTTCCAAGAATATTCGATGACGCCGTTTCGAGTCGCAAGAATCTCCTTGTATACATACTTTCCATCGTGATCCCGGTAGTCGAAAACGTTCTCGCCCGGGGTGAATGGGTGGATCACCAGTGTTCCGGTCTGGTCGAGAATGAACATGTAGCCCTCGGTTCCGATCTTTTCGGCGAGGATATCGGCGGCGAAATCCTGGATCTTCACGAGGGAAGCCTCCTCGGATGTGTCGCAAGTAGCCGTGACGATCCAGTCCCAGGGCTCGAAGTAGACCATGTAGAGTGACTTGTCGCGAAGCCGGGTGCCGCTCACGTCCGTGCCGGTGTACTGGAGGAAACCCGGGATGCGGAGCACCTGACGTTTCATGTACCCGAAGGCGGACAGATCCACACCGATCATCGCGGGGTCGGGGTGGACGCGCAGGATGCCGTTCGAATCGGCGCAGTAGAGGTAGCCCGAAGCCCCGATCTTCTGGTTGCCAAGAATGGCGGCGGCGGCATTCTTGGCTTCTGACTCCGTCAGCCTGCCGGCTCTGTATTCGGCGTTGTAGTACTCCACGACATCGAGCCCCTTCTCCGAAACAGCCCGCAGGTAGTTCTTCAGGGAAGCCTCGACGGTCCGATTGAGTTTTTCGACGGTGAGCGTCACGACCTTGTCCAACTCGTCGTCGGCGGCTTTTTCTGCCTGTCGGGTCGCGAATAGATAGCTCGTCAGCCCCACACCGAGGATGCTGATGATGGCGATGAAGTTGATACCGATGAGGAGCCGTTTTCCTATGCTCGTGCGCTTCATGCCAACCTCCGTTCGAACCCTTGGCGGGTCCGTCGTGCTTTGGGCATCTTCGGCGAGGAGAGACCATATGCAATTATACCAGAGGAGGGAAACGGGAGCGATTACCTGCCCGATGCGCTATGATGGGTGTATAGAGGTTCCAGTCGCAAGGAGGAATGAGTGGGATGAAGAAGCTCGATATGTGGATCAAGATCTTCGCGGCAGTCGCTACGGTTTCGTATGTCTGCCAGATCGCAGTGCAGGTCGCTACCGGGTATGCGGCGCCGACCCAGGTCTTCCTGATGCTTGTCTACCTGGCCGGGCTCGTCCTGTACGCCCTTCCCGCATTCCTCGGCGCTAAGGTTCCCTCTTCCCTGCTGCTTTACGCCTGCGCGATCTTCGTGGCCAGCGAGGGTGCGTCGTTCTTCGGGGCGACCTCAGTAGCCCTGCGGATCGGCCGGATCGGCCTCTGGCTCGTCGCGACGGCAGCCGGCGTCCTGGCCTATGCGTTTCTATTCCTGCTGGTCTGGAACCGGATTCCTCAGCGATACGCGATGAGCGTGCTGATTCTGCTGCCGATCGTTCTTCTCCTGCGCGTGGAGCCGAGTCTCGCTTTCCTCGTCGAAACTCTGGCGTACCTGCTGGATCCAGGCCAGGCGGCCGGCTTCGAGGGACTGGGTCTCGGCATGCTGGCCTCGGTTTTCGGAATCGGCGTCCAGCTTCTCGCAGTGTCGGTCTTCGCCTTCACTTGGAAGGCGCGGAAGCAGGGTTTCTTCGTTCCACCAAGCGCCTAGACGGCCTTGGAGGATGCCTTTCTCCCGAGCACGAAGAAGTGCCGGCTGTTCAGACGGACCCTCGGAAGAACCGGTCGATCACGATGGCGGAGGAGGAGACGATCTCCGGATCCCTCACGAGCCCCGACCCGAGTACCTGGATGCGGTGGATTCCTCGAGTGATCGAGCGGCTTTGGAGTCTCGCCGAAATCCGCTCGACCAGGGGTTCCGGTCGGTCGTTGATCCAGCCGGACAAGACGACGGCCTGGAGTTCGAGGATGTTCATCGCGTTCAGGATTCCGGCGGCGAGGAATTCCGCCTCCCGGTCGATCAGCTCCAGGCAGTCCGCATCTTCGCGGAAGACGCCGTCCACGACGGAGACCCAGGTCGTGAGATCCGTCCGGTGCGCGGGGCGAGTGGAAAGGACGGCCGGAATCGAGGCCAGCGTCTCGAGGCAGCCAAGGTTGCCGCAGCGGCACGGGGGTCCCTGCCAGTCGATGGAGGTGTGCCCGATTTCACTGCCGAAGCCGCCCGTACCTCGGTACAGGCCGTCGCGGACCACGATGCCGGCACCGATGCCGCTGTCGACGACCAGAAGCAGGAAACTGTCCAATCCTGAAGCGATTCCGAGGTTGCGCTCGGCAAGAGCGAGCGCTGCCGCGTTGTTCTCAAGAAACACGGGGAGGGAGAGCCGTTCGTGCAAGGCAGAGACGATGGCGACGTCGTGCCAGCGGTCGAAGCCGGGCGGGTTCAGGATGATTCCGGACGTCGCGTCCAGCGGACCGGGGGCGCTGATGCCGAGTCCAAGCAGGCTTTTTCGGCTGATGCCGCTTTCCAGGACCAGATTCTCGAGTCCTTCGGCGATCGCGTCGAGGGTCCTTTCCGTGGCACCGTCCGGTAGCGGAAGTTCCTTGGTGGCGAGCACTCGGCCCTTCAAGTCGGTCAACCCGATCCGACATCCGACGCGGGAGAGGTTCAAGGCGAGGACATGACGATATCCGGCGTTGATTTCGAGTAGAACGGGTTTCCGTCCGTGGGCGGAGTCCCCGGCGCCGGTCTCGAGAATGGCGCCCTTTCGAACCAGCTCCTTGACGATCAGCCCGATGCCGGCTTTGGTGAGTCCCGTCCTGCCGGCCAATTCCGACCGGGAGACAGCACTCTTGTTGACGAGATCGAGCACCTCGAGCTGGTTCTGTGCTTTCAGATAGTCCTTGTTCTTCGCCTGGTCCCTCAAGGGCGGAGTTCCTCGAATCGCGCAAGGATCTCCTCCCGCGTGGCGGTGCCCGTCATCCCGACCTTCCGGATCGTGACGCTGGCCGCGAGGTCTGCGACGAAGGCGGCCTCCTCGGGCAGTGCGCCTGTCGCAAGGGCACAGGCGAAGGCGGAGAGGAAGGCATCGCCCGCTCCACAGAAGTCGATGGGGGGTGGAATCGCGGCCGTCGGGACATGGGTGGTCGTGATACCGTCGGAAACGATGCAGCCTCGGGCACCCAGGGTCATGCAGACGGAGGACCGGGTTCGCGAAGCCAGTTCGCGAGCCGTCTCCGCCAGCGCCTCGAGGGGTGCGTCGTCGGGGTCCGCCATCGCGCCGACGGCTCGCTTCGCTTCCAGGCCATTGGGCTTCAGCACCACGCCCTCGAACGCTCCGATCTGGTCGCGGCTGTCCACCACGACGCGTAGCCCCATGGACGCGTGGTGGGAGATCCTCTCGCGCAAGAGCGGCGTGACGCAACCAAAGGCGAACTGGTCCGAGACGCAGAGCACGTCGAGACCGGGGACGGCGCGGTCCAGAGCATCGATGAGCCGTCTTTCGTCCTCCGACGAGAGCGGGACGTGATTCGTGAAGTCGATTCTCGGGTCCTCGTATTCGACGGAGGAGATGCCTCGGCGGTAGGGCTTGCAGTATGCGTTGGTCGTTGCCGTCGCGCTGACGACGACGCCTCCGACATCGATGCCGCACCGCTCCAGTTCCGTTTCGAGCGCGGAGCCTCGCCAGTCGCGGCCGATGATGCCGAGTGCCGTCACGTGTTTCGGACGAAGAGCTGCGAGATTCGCCGCGACGTTGCCGCCCGCGCCGGGCGACATGGTTTCGGATACGACGGGCAGCGGGTGATGCGGCGTCTCCCGCGACAGTTCACTGCGGGTCATGTCCGCACGCCAGTAAACGTCCAGGCAGAGGTCCCCCAGGAGCGCGACGCGGACCTCGCCGAACTTCGCGAGGATATCTTCGAGTCGCGCCCTGTCGATGCCTTCGAATCTATCCATGCTTCTCACGAACCCCTCTCTCCGCCTCCGGCAGCAGCGCGGTCAACTTCCGGTAGAGGTTCGGCACGGTGACGCGGTGGTCGCCGCAGAAGTGCCACCCCTTCCCTCCCTGGCTGGTCGGCCGATTCACGATGTTCTTCCTTGGGCGGTAGTAGTAGGCCGGGTCATCCATGCCGATCTTCGCGCGATAGTCTCCGAGGTCGACGAGGTCGAAGTTGGCCGTCGTGATATCGAAAGTGGGATACCCCAGATTCCGGGAGATCGAAAGTGCCTTCAGGAATACCTCGGGGCCTATGACGCCGGAGCCGAAGTTCAGGAAGACTCCACCGTCCATGCGCGAGACCGAATGGCAGAACCTGTGGAAATCGATGCCGCTCGTCGCCCCTATGGCCGCGAAGTCCACGCTGGGGTGCTGGTGGATGATGTCGGTGCCGAGGGCGATGTGGTAGGTGGCCGGTACGCCGAGTCGGTAGGCCTGATAAAGCACGCAGTCCGCCCGGAATGGGTATCGCTCCGGTTTCTCATCCATGGCGACGGCAAGACTTTCACCATAACCGAGCCCACGCTTCGCACCGGTCTGAAGCGCCTCGTTCATCCACGAACCCGTCTCCTCCCACATGCCGAACGAACCGTCTTCAATGGCCGTAGGCACATCCTCCGACGTTCCGCCGAGGTAAGCCAGCTCGAAGTCATGGATGCTGCCGGCGCCGTTGCCGGAGAGATGGGTGATCAGCCCGCGCCGCATCAATTCGATCAGGTAGCGCGACAGGCCGCACTTGATGACGTGGGCGCCCATGGACCAGATCACGGGACGGCCGTTCCGCCGCGCCCGCGCGATCCGCTCGACCAGTTCGTCGAAATCCGTCCCGCCCCATTCGGGCATCACATCTTCATCGGGGTTCCCCAGATTCGCCAAAGTGACCAGATTGACCCGGTCTCGAACCGAGAAGGTTCGGATGTTCGAAAAATCCAATCGACCCGGCAGGGTCACGTTGCGGTCCTCCATGGGGGGTATCCTCCTATATGGGATTCGGCTCACGAGCCACTCCGTCTTTGGTCAACTGAATTTACTATATCGCCGCATGAGGGAATCTGTCAATCGCCCGAAGACCAGTTTCGTGCCATCGTGTCGGCTAGAGCCGGGCTTCTCCACCCTGGACCAGTTCAAGGTAGTATCCGCCCGCTGCCATCAGCTCCTCGTGGCTGCCGGACTCCGCGACCGCGCCGTCCTTCATGACGATGATGCGGTCGGCCCTGCGGATGGTCGACAGACGGTGGGCGATCACCAGCGTGGTCCGGTCCTTCGCGATGTTTTCGATCGCCTTCTGTATGAGTCCCTCCGTGCG
This sequence comes from uncultured Oscillospiraceae bacterium, assembly GCA_964579735.1. Classification (GTDB taxonomy): domain Bacteria; phylum Bacillota; class Clostridia; order Saccharofermentanales; family UBA5734; genus CAILLO01. The sequence continues at coordinate 11,755 of CAZOHH010000021.1, forward strand.
GGTATCGATGTTGGCCGTGGCCTCGTCGAGGACGATCACCGCTGGATCATGGGCGATGGCCCGGGCGAAGGACAGTAGCTGGCGTTGTCCTGCGGAAAGCGTGCTGCCTCGCTCCATGACGGGTTCATCGACCCGGCCGGGCAGTTCGTCGACGAAGACATGGGCGTAGGAGGTCGAGAGCGCTTCTTCGATCTCATCGCTGCCGATGTCGTCGTTCAAGGAGATGTTCCTTCCTATGGTCTCGGAAAACAGGAATACGTCCTGGAGCACGACGGAGATGTTGTGCCGCAGGTCGCGCTTGCGGATCCGGTCGACCGGGATTCCGTCGATGAGGATCTCGCCCTTCTGGGGAGCATAGAAGGCGCAGACCAGACTGATGAGGGTGGTCTTGCCCGCGCCGGTCTCGCCGACGAAGGCGACCGTCTCGCCCGGGTGGACCGCGAAGCTCACGTCCCGGAGCACCCATTCCTCGCCGTTGTACGCGAACCAGACGTGGCGGAATTCGATGTCGCCAAGGAGTCGCGGCATGGCGAGTCCGGCATCGAGGTCCTCGAGGTCGGGTTTCTGGTCCAGCAGCTCGAAGATGCGGTCCGCGGAAACGAAGGCGGACTGGATGCCGGTATAGTTGTCGGCGATATCCGAAACCGGCGAGAAGAATTGCCGGACGTAGGTGGTGAAGGCATAGAGTACGCCGATGCCGAGCGTTCCTGCGCCGACGCGGCCCATTCCATAGGCGATCAGAAGCGCGACGGTGAGGGTCTGGAAGACTTCGGCCAAGGGACGCAGGATGCTGTTCATCCGTACCTGGAACAGGGTAGCCTTGAAGTAGCCGCCATTCAGTTCCTTGAACTGGGACTTCTTCTCCTTCTCCGCACCGAAGGCTTGAATCAGTTTCATGCCGGAGAGGTTCTCCGCCATGAAGCCGTTGATGCGACCGATCAGGTGCTTCACCTTCTGGAAGTTCTTCTTGATCTTCGCGCGGAGAAGGAAGATCACGCCGAACATGAACGGTACGACGCAGAGCGAGGCAATGGCCAGACGGGCATCGATCAGCAGCATCGCGCCGACGATGCCGAGAATCAGGAACACGTCCTGGAAAAGGCTCAGCAGCACGTTGGTGTAGAGTTCGCTCAGAGCCTCGACGTCATTGGTGGCGCGGGTGATCAGGCTGCCCGTCGAGGTGCGGTCAAGGGAGCGGAGCGGGAGCAACTGGATGGTCTTGAAGACGCGGGTCCGAAGTCCGCGCATGATCTCCTGGCCGACCCGGTTGATCAGGTTGACCTGGAGGATGGAGAAGACTCCGCTGGCCAGGACGACGAGGAAGTAGGCCACACCCATGGCCTCGAGGGAGTACAGGCCATGCTGGGGCTTGTTCTGCGTCAGGAAATCGTCGATGACCACCTTGAGGATGAGGGGTTGGAGGAGCAATGCCCCGTTCACCAGCAGGACGAAGAGGGCGGCAAGGGAAATCCGCTTCCAATGGGGACGGTTGAGGGAAAGGAGGCGTTTCAGGCTACTGGTGCTGGAGGTCGTGGATTTCACGATACAATCCTCCCTTCGCCAGAAGTTCCGCATGGGTGCCCCGTTCGGCGATACACCCACCGTCGAGGACGACGATCTCGTCGGCCTCCATGACCGCTGAAATACGGTGGGCGACGATCCATGTCGTGCGGCCGCTGCGGACACGGCGCAGGTTGGCCAGGATCGCGGTTTCGGTGACCGTGTCCACGGCGGACAGCGCGTCGTCGAGGACGAGGACCTCCGGGTCCCGGATCAGCGCACGGGCAAGGGATATCCGCTGTTTCTGTCCACCGGAGAGGTTGACGCCGCGTTCGCCGAGCACCGTGTCGAAGCCATCCGGCAGATCCATGAGGCTATCATGGATGCAGCTGTTGCGGGCGGCTTCTTCGACCTGCTCCGAGGTGTAGGCATCGGAGAAGAACCGGATGTTTTCCGAGACGGTGGCGCTGAAGAGGAAGTTGTCCTGGGGAACGAGGCCGAAGCCGGAGCGGAGGGCGGCCAGCGTGAAGTCGTTCAGGTCCGTGCCGCCGATAAGGATCTTGCCGTCTCCCACCTCGTACATCTTCAGAAGGAGCTGGACCAGGGTGCTCTTGCCCGAGCCGGTGCGGCCCAGGATGCCCAACGTCCGGCCGGCGGGGACGTTCAAGTCGATGTGGCTCAAGGACTCGCGGTCGGCTCCCGGGTAGGTGAAGGAGAGGTCGCGGATATGGAGGTCTGCGTTCGTCGGAAAAACATCGACAGGTCCGCCGTCGACGATTCCCGCGGGGACGTCGAGGATCTCGTCGAGCCGTGCGAGGGAGGCCAGTCCGCGCTGGACGATGCTGATGACCTTGCCGATGGAGATCACGGGCTTCAGGAGCAGCGCGAGGTAGCCGTTGAAGGCGATGAAGTCCCCGAGGGAGATTTCGCCCGTCAGGACCTTTCGCCCCCCCAGGACCAGATTGAGGACGAAACTGATGGTGAAGCAGATTTCGATCACCGGGGATAGGAAGGCGGATACGCGGACCATGGAGAGATTGGATTCCACCATCCGCTCGTTCAGCTTCTCGAACTTGCGGACTTCATGGTCCTCCTGTACATAGGCCTTGATGACTCGAATTCCTGAGATGTTCTCGTTGACGCGATCCGAAATGGAGGCGAAATTCTTCTGGACCTTCTTGAAGCGCTTCTTCACGAGGCGGCCGATCCACAGCATGAAGACGACGATGAACGGAATCGGGACCAGGACGAGCACCGTGGTCCTCCAGTCCATGACGCGGCTCATCGCGATCACGGAAATAAGGATCACCGAAATGCCGTTGATGGTCTGGGACGTGGCCGGACCGAACGTCTGCCGGATCGCGTTGATGTCGTTGATCGCGTAGGCGATCAGGTCGCCGGTCTTGCGGCGGGTGTAGAATTCGGGCGAAAGCACCTGGAAGTGCTCGAACAGGTTTTCGCGCAAGTCGCATTCGAGGCGCCGCGCGTTTCCGATCACGAGGTTGCGCCAGACATACGTCGTGGCGAAGGTTCCCGCCGCGACGAGCAGCAGCGCTCCGATCTGCTTGTAGACGGATGAAGGCTCGAACCCGTTCTGTTCGAGGATATCGACGACGTTGCCGAGGATCCGGGGGAACAGGGTCTGGATCCAGGATGCGAGGAACATGAAGAGGAAGCCAACGGAATACGACGGCCAACGGCCCTTGAGGAAGCGGAGCAGGAATTTTTTGCCCATGGGAGGATTATACCCGAAGGAACCCTGTGGTTACGGATTTCGTAGCCTATTCGATTGCGACTCGACCAGGATTATAATCATGGGAGAAGACAAACCTTGCACGTCGCTTCCGGAGGGACGGGTCATGGAACTATCCGCAACCGAATATGAGAGGATCCAGGGCTGGATCCACCGCAACGCTCGACCGCTGGACTTCGCGCGATGGAGGTTCCATTTCGAAAACGGTCCCATGGAAGACGTCCTGATGGCGCTGGGCGCCTACCAGAACGTCGACGGCGGCTTCGGACACGCGCTGGAGCCCGATTCCTGGAATCCCGCCTCCTCCCCGCTGCAGACCAGCGCTGCGGTCGCGCTGCTGGACGAGATCGGCTTCGATGACGCCGAGCACCCCTTGGTCCAAGGCATCCTGCGTTACCTGCACAGCGGCTGCGACTTCGCCGACGGACGCTGGCGCCTCACCGTCCCCTCGAACGACCTCTATCCCCGCGCTCCCTGGTGGGCCTTCGATTCCATCGACCCGGTGCGCGAGGAGTACAACCCGACCGCGATCCTCGTCGGGTTCCTGCTGCGCTTCGACGACTGCACTTCGGAGGCCTATGCGAAGACCGTGGACTTTGCGCGCATCCTGCTCGACACGTTCCTCGCCGGCGAACCGCTCGACTTCCACCCGCTGGCCTGCGTGATTTCGCTGCTCGACACCGTGGCCAGGGTCGGGCTGCAGGACCTGCCTCCCTATGCGAAGTCCTTCGTCGCGGCCCGCAGGCGTGCAAACGAACTTGTCGAGCGCGACCCTGCGAAGTGGAGCGGCTATACGTGTCGACCGTCCTGGTTCGTGCGCGCGTCGGATAGCCCGTTCCTTTCCGGCAACGAAGCGGCTCTCGAGCGGGAACTCGACTTCCTTCTGGAGACGCGCAACGCGCAGGGAGTATGGGACATCACCTGGACCTGGGGCGCCTACCCGCGCGAGTTCGCGATCTCCGAGAAATGGTGGAAGGCGGACCTGGCGATCCGCAACGTCCGCCTGCTCCGCGAGTTCGACCGTCTGGTGTACCGGCTCTAGTCCGGGATTCCGTCGCTCTTCAGCACGGAATAGGACTTCACGTCCCAGAATCGGCCTTTGGTGAACGCCTTCTGGCGAAGGGTTCCCTCGTAGGTCATGCCGGCTTTCTGCATGACACGTCCGGATGCGCCGTTTTCAACGGCGTGGACCGCGTCGATGCGCAGTCATTTCCCCCTTCGGAATACCTCGGCGCCGGGCACCCTGGAGATGGGTTTGACGAAGCGGAAGCCCGCGGTGCGCAGATCGAGGACGAAAGTGTGTTCGGCGAGACCGCCGATCAGGGTATAGAGCGGGTCCGCATCCGGTACTCCCTTGCGGGTCAGGACGGCGAGGACGACCATCCACCCTTCGGATTCCTTCAGCCGCTTGCGGACGAGAAACGCCTGGGTGAGCCAGGGAAGGTCGGCTAGCCCCTCGCGGAGGCGCGAACGGGCGTCATCGCCGATTTCCACAACCTCGAACGCATCGTGCACATCCAGGTTCTCGAGTTCCTCCCGTTGGCGGGTCGCGGACGACAGGAGGGGCCGCGCCCACGTTTCCATCTCCTGCTTCCGGTCGAGCAAGCCGTTCTCCAGCAGAAATCCCCAGAGGATCTGGAGACCGCTCTCGACGCATTCCGGGCTCAGCTCCATCGCGCGGCGCAGGGGCTCGATGCCGGCAGGGTCGTCGAGGTAGAGGCGGAGAAGTCCGACGCGGAACAGCGCGGAGGGCGCGTCAGGGTGACGCAGGAGGACCCCCTCCATGAAGGCCAGCGCTTCTTCGTTGCGGCCGAGTTCCTCGAGGGAGAGGCAGTATTCGAGGTCGGCGTCGAAATCGTCCGCCGGGACGTAGGCGGCGACGGTCGCGGAGGCCTTGCGCCAGGGCGCGGTGATCTTCTCCCAGTTGTCGGTCAGCCGGGCGTGCAGCTGCGCGTTGAACTCCTCGGTCAGGCGGGCGGCTTCGAAGGCGGCGCAGCGGCCGTCGGTTCGGAACCGCACGGGTGCGGCCGGATCGGCGACCCCGAGGCGCTCCATGCGCTCGCGGTAGCTGGGGTGGGTCTCCTCGCGGGTCGAGGAGCGCAGGCAGATCCGGGACAGCCAGCGGTCCCCCTTCGCGTCGACGGCGGCGTAGAAGGAACGGTAGAGGCGCGTGAAGTAGTCCGTGGGAGGCTCGGGCAGCGCGCGGATGTCGTTGGGCCCGGATTCGGCGAACCGGGAGACGAAATCGTCCATGAGGGCGAGCTTCGCGCAGGCAGACCGGTAGACCTCCCGGTCGATGTGGAGCAGGACCTCGGCGTCGGCGAGTACCTCGCGCTGCTGTGAGACGGCCGCGACCCGTATCTCGAGCGCCTCGACGTAGTGGCGGGCGAACCCGCTGAGCAGCGCGTTCACGAGGACGCCGCGCTTCTGGCAGGCTTCGACGATCTTCACCCAGCGGACGACGTTCTGATAGACGCCCCGACCGATTTCGGTGTCTTTCCGATAGACGTGGGCGAGCTCGTGGAGGAAGATCGACTCGAGTTCGTCGTCGTCGAGGATTTCGAGCAGGTGGAGCCCTATGTCCATCTCGTTCCGACTGCGGAAACCAAAGCCGACGGGTACGCTTCCGACGCGGCAGTTGGCGTCGGGAAGCACGGACACGCGGTCGAAAGGCGGTGCGGTGGTCTTCTCGACGGCTCGGGCGATCAGGGTGTTCAGATTGGGATATCGCTCCGGTTCGAGCGCGAGTCCGACGGGTTCGTCGGGCTTGATGTAGAGGGCGCGCAGCACCGTGTAGGCGACGGCGAGGAGTCCCACGACGAGGGTGCTGCCCGCGCCGGGGGAGGCAGCGGTCTGGACGGACAGCATGACGACTCCGACGATGGATAGAAGGTCGAGGGCGAGCAGCAGGGCGATGTAGAGGCCGCCGAGACGGGTCATTCGCCGCAGCGCACGGCTGGATCCGTGAGGGTCGGTTTCGGCACGGCCGACGAGCATGAGGAACTCTGCGTTGCGCTCTTCTTCGGTGGGGAGCCTGCGGTTTCCGAAGGCCAATCCGACGACGAAGAGGTACAGGACGCCGAGCACGCCGAAAGCTCCGGCGGCGAGCAGGGCGTTCCCGACGGTATCGAGCGACAGGACGATTACGCCCGCCACGGCCGCAGCTGCAAGGAACGCGGCGGGACCCCGGAGCGCGAGCTTCAGGAAGCGGTTAGAACCAGCCAAGCGCGGTCCCGATCCCGACGAGGGCATGGATCAGGGCGAGAACCAGGATCGCGATGGCGGTGACCTTGTGGCAGGCGGGTGGGACCTTGATGATCCGTTTTCCGTTGAGAATCTGGAAGACGATCAGGATCACGAGCAGCATACCGCCCCAGGTGGTCATGGAAAGGCCGGCGATCACGGGGATGTTCATGGTGCATCCTCCTTCTGGGCTGGGTCCGGCAGATCGAAGCCGGTGCTTGCGAATCGGTCATTCCTGCTTTCATCATAGCATAGCGGAGGAATGGATTCGGAACCTTCCTATCGGCCCAGCGCCCGCGCGAAGCCCTCCGCGATGCCGAGTGCCTCTTCCCTGCTGCCGGCGGGGGCTTCGAAGACGATCCGCGCG
>CAZOHH010000021.1:18717-32716 GCA_964579735.1 uncultured Oscillospiraceae bacterium
CGATCCGCGCGCGGCGGTTCTCTGGAAACGGCCATGGCCTCTCCTGCCCGCCCTGTACGTCGATCAGGAACAGCGACCGCGGGGGCAGCGAAAGGTCCATGAAGTCGACCCAGCGACGCTTCCGTTCGGTGAACCGGACCGAAGGCTCGGTCATGTCGCGACCTCCTCGTGCAGGCCATGGCTCAGCAGACCCGAGCGCAGGGCGAGACGGCGCAGCGCGGGGACGTACATCATGGGCGACTTCAGGTTCTTGAGGAGCAGGTTGGTGCGCAGCGTGGCCGTGGCGTGGCGGTAGCGCACCTCCCAGCCCTCGAGGCCGGGTTCGAGGGCCCGGGCCAGGGCGAGTGCGCTGCGGAAGGCGTAGCTGAAGCCCTCGGCGGAGCTGGGGCTGATGAAGCCGGCCGCCTCGCCGACGAGGGCGAGACCGTTGGAGCCGAGGGCGATCTGGCGGAGGGAGACGGGGCGAAGAAGCTGGGAGCCTTCGCGGCCGCACGGGCGAGAGAGGTCGTAGCCGAAGCCGGCAAGGCCGGCCTTGAGGCGGTCGAAGCGTACGAGGGCCTCGGGGCCGGGGGCGAGGGCGGTGCCGACGAGGAGACGGCCATCCTTGGGGACGCTCCAGCCATAGAAGTCGGTGATGGATGCGTCGAAGAAGGAGGAGAAGAAAGGCTGCGGGTCGGCCGCCTCGAACCACTCCTGGACGGCTACATAACGCTTCGGGGCGGGAGCGTCCGGGGCTGCGAGTTTTCGCACCAGGGACGCGGCGCCGTCCGCGCCGACGATGAGCCGGGCGTGTTCGGTGAACGCGGCCCCCCCGGAGTCCGGCTTGAGGTGGAGCGTGAAGGAGGATGCGGTCGTGGAGGCGTCGCGCTCGACGGCGGTGCACAGGCACCCATAGCGCGTGTCGGCGTGCACGGCCAGCGAGGCGAGCCAGCGGTCGAGGCGCTCGCGGTCGACGTTGATATAGAAGCGCTGGTAATAGCGTTCGAGACCGCTCGGCAGGTCGATGGTCCGAACGGTGAAGAGCTGCGGCCCGACAAGGACCGAAGCCGGCAGTCCGAGACCGAACTGGGCCATCACCTTCTGTGCGTCGGGCGAGACCAGCCCGCCGCAGCTCTTGACGAACTGGCCGGGGGTCGGTGCGGCATCGAGTCTGCGGCGGTCGACGAGGAGGACGCGGTACCGCCTGCCGAGGAGGCGGGCGAGCGTGGAACCTGCGGGGCCTGCGCCGAGGATGGCGATGTCATGCATTTCGGGTGGATCCTTTCCGTGGGGTCCAAGGAGAATGATTCGATTATACACGAGCAACTATGGAGTGAAACGATGCGCAGGATAGTACTTCTTGTCTTGTATTCGTAAAGAATCGCTACTTTCTTGGTATTCCATATTCCTTGGTTGGTTTCAGAATAGATATAGGTCCATGCCCTGCCAAAAAGCCGATGAACCATTCCCCTCACGAAAAGGAGAAAGGAACCCAACCATGTACCAGAGCGACAACAAGGACCGACGATTCATCCGAGTCTCCTCCAAGCGGCAGATCACACTGCCGATTTCCTTTGTCAAGGCGCTCGGCATCGAGGAGGTCGTGGAGTGCATCCTGCGGGAGGACGCTCTGCTGGTCCGACCGTTCCGATCCGGCACGCAGAACTCCTTTCCGGACCTGATCCTTGCCAGATTGCTGGACAAGGGGCTTGCTGGCCGGCAACTCCTGGACGCCTTCCGCACCCGGAACGGCAGGATAAGGCCCGAACTGGAGAAGCTCTTCGAGCTGGCAGAAGGGATTTCGACCGGTCGGACCCTGTCCGCATCGGTGCCGACATACTACCATCGACCTCTGTATGCCCGATTCGACCTTCGATTCACGCCTGTCGCTTCGGGATATCTGGCCGGCATCGAGGAGCAGCTGAAGCAGGAGGAGTTCCACCAGGCACTACTCACCATCGCCACGGATCCGAAGTGCGGAAATCCATTGGGCGATGACCTTCAAGGACTTCAAGGTTACGATGTATACTATGGGGAGGAGCGACACATGCTGGCATACTGGACATTCAAGAGTTATCAGTGTGTCATCGTGATGCTTGCCGGCACAAAAGGCGATATTCTGGCGCAGCTGGAGCCACGAACTGATTGAACAGGATGGATGCGCGGTGGTATAATACCCACAATTTTACATAAATATGCAGCGCCGGAAGGAACCGGGCTGCCAGGGAGGGATTCGACATGGCGAAGGAAAAGATCGTTCTGGCATACTCCGGAGGACTGGACACCTCGATCATCATCCCGTGGCTGTTGGAGCATTACGACTGCGAGGTCATCGCGATGGCTGCCGACGTCGGGCAGGGCGAGGAGCTCGACCCGCTGAACGAGAAGGCGATCAAGACCGGCGCTTCCAAGATCTTCATCGAGGATCTGAAGGAAGAATTCGTCACCGACTACATCTACCCCACTCTCAAGGCCGGAGCCAAGTATGAAGGCCGCTATCTGCTGGGCACGTCCTTCGCGCGGCCCCTGATCGCGAAGCGCATGGTCGAGATCGCGAAGCGCGAGGGTGCGACCGCCGTGGCGCACGGTGCGACCGGCAAGGGCAACGATCAGGTCCGCTTCGAGCTGACCGTCAAGGCACTCGCACCTGAACTCAAGATCATCGCCCCCTGGCGCGTCTGGGACATCCGCTCCCGCGAGGACGCGATCGACTACGCCGTCGGCCGCGGCATCCCGATCCCCGTCACCAAGAAGGACAACTATTCGATGGACCGCAACCTCTGGCACTTGAGCCACGAGGGAGCGGACCTCGAGGACCCCGCCAACGAGCCGCAATACGACAAGCTGCTCAAGATCATGAAGTCGCCCGAGCACGCACCCGACAAGGCGACGTACGTCGAGGTCGAGTTCGAAAAGGGCATCCCCGTGCGCGTCGACGGGATGGCCAAGGGACCGGTCGAACTGCTGACCTACCTGAACAAGGTGGGCGGACAGAACGGCGTCGGCATCCTGGACATGGTCGAGAACCGCCTCGTCGGCATGAAGTCGCGCGGCGTCTATGAAACCCCGGGCGGCACCATCCTCTACGAAGCGCACCGCGAACTCGAGCAGCTCTGCCTCGACCGCGACACGCTGCATTACAAGGACCAGGTCGCGCTGCGCTTCGCCGAGCTGGTCTACTACGGACAGTGGTTCCACCCGCTGCGCGAGGCGCTGTCCGCGTTCGTCGACAAGACCCAGCAGACGGTGACCGGCAAGGTCCGACTGAAGCTCTACAAAGGAACCTGCCTCCCCGCCGGATCGACTTCGCCGTTCTCTCTCTATAGTGAAGCGCTGTCGACCTTCGGCAAGGACGACGTGTACAACCAGGGAGACGCAACCGGCTTCATCAACCTGTTCGGCCTGCCCATGAAGGTGGTCTCGAACATGAAGAAGAAGAACGGCCTCCTGTAGGACGGCGGACGGGACGGCGTACGCGATGGCAGCGGGAAAGCTCTGGGACGGCCGGTTCGGCAAGGCGACCGACGCCGCGGTGGACGGCTTCAATTCGTCCATATCCTTCGACGCCCGGCTCTTCCGCCAGGATATCCGCGGGAGCCTCGCCCACGCGCGCATGCTCGCCCGCATCGGGCTGTTGTCGGCGGAAGACGCCACCACGATCGGGACGGGACTCGAGGGAATCCTCGCCGACCTCGAGTCGGGCGCGCTGGCGTTCGACCCGAAGGCGGAGGATATCCACATGTTCGTCGAGTCGGTGCTGACGGAGCGTGTCGGCGACGCCGGCAAGCGCCTGCACACCGGCCGCAGCCGCAACGATCAGGTCGCGCTCGACCTGCGGCTCTACCTGAAGGACGAGTGCGGCGTGATCTCGAAGCAAATCGAGGCACTGGTCACGACCCTCGTGGAACTAGCCCGCGCGAACCTCGACACGGTGATGCCAGGCTACACGCACCTCCAGCGCGCGCAGCCCATCACGTTCGCCCACCACCTCGGCGCGTATGTCCAGATGTTCCGACGCGACCACGGCCGGCTCGCCGACTGCGCGAAGCGGATGGACCTCTCCCCTCTCGGCTCCGGCGCCCTGGCCGGCACGTCCTACCCGCTCGACCGCGCTTCGGTGGCGGCGGACCTCGGACTCGCAGGCATCACGGCCAACAGCCTCGACGGCGTGTCGGACCGCGACTTCGCAATCGAACTCGCCGCGGCGCTGTCCATCGTGATGGTCCACCTCTCCCGCTTCAGCGAGGAGCTCGTGCTGTGGTCGTCGCAGGAGTTCGGCTTCGTCGAGCTCGATGATGCATACAGCACCGGCAGCAGCATCATGCCCCAGAAGAAGAACCCGGATGTGGCGGAACTCACCCGCGGCAAGAGCGGGCGCGTGTTCGGCTCGCTCATGGCGTTGCTGACCGTGATGAAGGGTCTGCCGCTCGCCTACAACAAGGACATGCAGGAGGACAAGGAGGCCGTGTTCGACGCCGTCGACACGGTCGAGGCGTGCCTCCCGCCATTCACCGGCATGCTGGCCACTTTGACCGTGAAGCGCGAGGCCATGCGGCGCGCAGCGGCGGGCGGATTCACCAACGCGACGGATCTGGCGGACTACCTGGTCGGCAAGGGTCTCCCCTTCCGCAGCGCACACGAGGTATCCGGCAAGCTCGTCCGGTACTGCCTCGCGGCGGGCACGGCGCTCGAGGACCTGTCCCTCGACGAATTCCTCTCGTTCTCCCCGCTCTTCGCGTCCGACGTCTTCGAGGCGCTGTCACTGGATGCATGCGTCCGCGTGCGGTCGCTCCCGGGCGGACCGGCACCGAGCGCGGTCGCGGTCATGCTCGACGAGACGGATCGGTGGCTCGCGGGGCTATAAGGGGCTCAGATCGCGGCCCCAGCCGCGTCCCTGTCCAGAAAGAACTGCAGTCCCGGGTGTCCGACGAGTCGGGCGGCCGGGACTTCTTCGTGCGGCGCGCCGGCGAGGACCTTCGCGACGATGGGCGCCTTCTTCGCGCCCGACGCCATGAGGAAGACGGTGCCGGCCCGCGCAAGGGTGCGCGCGCTGACGGAGACGCCCTGGCGGACGGGGCGGGCGGTACCGAAGTACTTGATGCTGACCGCGCGGGTCGTCGCGTCGAGATCGACGAGGATGCAGCCGTCCTGGTCGGGGGCGCCGGGCTCGTTGAAGCCGATGTGCCCGTTCATTCCGATGCCGAGCAGGGTGAACCCGATGCCTCCGTGGTCGGAGATCCAGCGGTCCACGGCACGGCACTCGGTGGCAGGGTCGGCGAGGCCGTCGAAGACGCGGCGGCGGGCAGGCGGGATGCCGGCAGGGGCGTAGAAGGTGTCGGTCATGACCTGGAGGCAGGAGCCACGGTCGTCGTAGCCGAGGCCGACCCATTCGTCGAGACCGACGTAAAAGACCGACGAGAGGTCGACGTGTCCCTCGCGCTGCAGTTCGACCAAGCGGGCGTAGGCCGGCAGCGGCGTGTCGCCGGCGGCGAGGCAGACCAGCGCGCCGGGGTGGGCGCGGATCCAGGCGGCGGCGGCCTGGGCGACGGCTTCGCACAGGGCAGCGGCGTCCGCGGAGACGCTGATGCGGACGGCGGGGGTCGCTTGCCCTACCATGTGAGCTTGGGAAGCAGTTCGGGCTGCATACGGAACATCTCGTCGATCAGGGCCACGGCGTTGGCGTAGCTGGACACGGTCGGGTCGAGGAGGATGGCCTGGAGGAGCTTCGGACGGCTCTTCTCGGCGAAGGCCTGGATCAGGAGGTCGTGGACGGAGCCCTGGAGGTTGATCATGGCGGCGCAGGCCGTGGGCAGGGCCGGCATGATCTCGGGGTGGACACCGCGGCCGTCGAAGAGAGCGGGCAGTTCGATGGTCATGCCGGGAAGCAGGTTGGGAGCGAATCCCTCGTTGCGTACGTTGACCGCGCCGATGCGGGTGGGTTGATCGAAGTACACGGCCTCGGCGATGCGGATGCCATATTCATTGGAGGGCTTGAGTTCAGCGCCGAGTTCGAAGCGGCCCTGGAATCCCGGGTCGCCCGCGGAAGCGGGGGCAACAGGGCTGAAGAGGGGCCGAGCCGTGGGGTTCTGGGAAAAGTTGTAGATGAACTCGGGAGTCTTCTTCGTCTCCCACGGGTGCTCGGAGACGGAGTCGTGGAAGTACTGGATCAGGGCGCTGGCGAGATAACCATCGCTCCAGGCGAAGTACTCGCCGATGTGGTTGGCGCCGGGGTAGGGCCAGAGGCCATAGGTGCGGAAGAGGATGCGGGAGAGGGCGTACTCGTCCCAGTTGGACAACCAGTCCGCCTTGCGCTCGCGTTCGCGGAGCAGGGGGTACAGGTCCTCGCCGGTGGAGCGCTTCGTGATGCTGGTGAACCAACCGAAGTGGTTCAGCCCCAGCGGCTTGGCGTCGATCTCGCCACGGGGAAGGTCGAGGAAGAGCTCGAGCTGGTCGAGTCCCATCTGTTCGCCGTGGCACAGGCCGACGACCTTGATCTTCGTGAGCTTCGCGATGGCTTCCACGAGCTTGGCTTCGGGATTCGTGTAGTTGAGCAGCCAGGCGTCGGGACACAGTTCCTCCATTGCGCGGGCGATGTCGAGCATCGGGCCGACGTTGCGCAGGAAGTGGAACATGCCGCCGGGGCCGCCGTTCTCTCCGTAGACCTGGCGGAATCCGTAGCGGCGGGGGATATGGAAGTCCATGGACCAGTAGTGGTAGCGGTCGACCTCGATGGCGGTGACGACGAAGTCGGCGCCCGCGACGGCCGCGCGGAGGTCGGTCGTGGCGGAGACGAGGACCTTGCGGCCGAGGCGTTCGGCGGCTGCGACGCAGTAGCGGTAGCTGACGGAGAGTGCCTCGGGGGCGATGTCCATCAGGTGGATGGAGAGGTCGTCGACGGTCGAGAAGAGCGGGCTCAGCAGGATGTCGGCGACCGTGGCGGGGCAGAAGCTGACGCTGCCGGCACCGATGATGGCGAACTTGACCTTGCTCATGGCTTTTTCCTCCTCAGGGGCGCGGGTCGGGGGACCCTGCGATCTCGTTCCAGGCGGGGCTGTATCCGTTCTCGACGTAGAAGGCCGAGGTGAGTGACGCGAGCGCGAGGGCGCCGCCGGGGTCGAGCCCCGCGAGGCGGCCCGCGCAGAGGCCGGCGTTGAAGTTGTCGCCGGCGCCGGTCTGGAGGACGGGAGGGCGGCGGACTCGAGTGCGGTAGGATTCGGAACCGCCGGACCAGACGATGGTGCCGTGGGTCCGCTCGTGGAAGACGACCCACTCGAAGTGCAACCGGTCGAGGATAGCCCGGCCCTTCTCGGAGTCGGAATCGGTGAGATCGAGCTCCATGGCTTCGCAGACGCGATCGGCCTCGTTTCGGTTGAGGCTGAGGAGGATGCGGATATGGGGAGGCAGCGCGGCGAGGCGTGCGAGATAGTCGCGAAGGTCGGTGGGAGTGCGGCGCGTGCAATCGGAGAGGTCGACCAGCAGGGGAACTTCTCGGGTCAATGAGGGCAGGACGTCGCGGGCGAGTCCGGCAAGGAGGTCGGTCGCGCCGGGCAGCTCGCTCCAATTGACGAGGGCGAGCAGGTCGCAGCCGGAGAGGATCTCGACGAGACGCGGGGGTGGAAGCACCGACGTCAGAGCCGCGTAGTCGAGGTGGTTGATCTGGCGGTTCATGGCCAGCATGAACTTGCCGTCGTCGAACTCGAGGGCGATGCTGAGACCGGGCTCCCCGACGCTGTGGAGATCACCGAATCGGACCAGCGGGGCGAAGCATGGGTGCATCGCAGGAGCGCCGAAGGGCGCGATGGCGCGGATGCCGGCGCCGAGGCAGCCGAGGGCGTTGGCCAGGATCGGGGTGTTTCCGCCGAGTTTCTCCATGCGCTCCTCGAGCTCGACGGAGCCGTTGCGGCCGGCGCGCTCGACGACGAAGCGGCCGAAGTCCTCCATGCGGTCGAAGTATTGGGGAGCCTGATCCGCTTCCGAGGCGCGAAGGGGGCGGACGATCCAGTCGACGAAGGCGTCGAAGCCGACGAAAACGGTCTTGCCCGCGAGCGGACCCTCCGAGGTCGATAGGAGCCGCGGCAGCGCTGCGGTCATGTCGTCGTCCTCGGGTACACGCCTGCATCACGGCTGGTGAGCAGAATCTGGTTGACGTTGGCGAAAGGCGTACCCGGGGCGAGACTGTTTCCCTCTCGCAGGACGAAGGCGCGGCTCTTGCCCATGACACCGGACGCGAGGATGCGGCGCACCTCGGCGTCGATCCGTTCGGGCGTGCCGTTGAGCAGCAGGCCGGTCGAAGGGCCGCCGTAGATGCGGGTGCCGGGCAGGAGTTCGTCGTAGAGGCGTGCGAAGTCCACGGGGAATCCCGTGTCGAAGCTCATCACGCCGAGCTCCTTCTGCAGGATGGGAAAGAACCGTTGGGCATCGCCGCAGAGGTGCATCGAGCGGTCGGCGCCAGGTACGGTGAGTTCGTCGAGGATGCGACGGTGGCAGGGCAGCACGAACTCACGGTACATGTCCGTGGATAGGACGACGATGGCATCGTCGGCGATGCCGAAGCCGTCCGCCAGGGCAGGTTCGCCGAGATAGGCGCGGACCTCGCGGATCCGCCGGATCACGGCCTCGGTGATCCAGTCGAGCAGAGCCCGGGCTTCGTCCGGCCGGTCGATCAGGTCCAGCAGGAAGTCCGAAGCGCCGCGCATTCCGCAGCAAAGAGTGAACGGACCGTCGGAGCCGGTCATGTTGAAGGGCATGGCCACGTTCCCGATGCCGAACCCGAGGAATTCGAAGCCGGCGGCTTTTCGTTCCTGGAAGTGCTCGTAGTACCGACGCACGTCGGCCCCCACTCCTTCGAAGGCGCGTGGAGGCTCGCGGCGAAGCAGTTCGCGCTGACCCTCCTCCGTGAGGAAATGCGGCACGTGGGGTTCGCGGCTGTCGTAGCCGACCGTGCCGCCCAGCCAGGCGAGTTCGAGGAAGTTCTGGAAATCGACGATGAGCGGCCAGCCCGTGTCGACGGTCGAGACGGGGTCGTCCGACAGGAGGTTGCGGTCGAGCCAGGCGCGGGTGCGTAGCTGGAGGTCCAGCATGAGGTCGGGATCCTGGAGGTAAGGGGACAGGGACCAGCGGTCGGCGTTCTCCACCGGGTCGGCGAGCCAGCAGCGCACGTCGGCGTAGATCGTGACGGGTACCCGGGTGGGCGCTCCGCGGTGGTAGGCGCCCCAGACCTGGCGGGACTCCTCGGGATTCCGGACCGTATCGGGATGATTCATGCGGGGGTTCACTCCTTCACGCTGCCGAGCATGATGCCCGACACGAAGTACTTCTGGAGGAAGGGATAGGCCAGCAGGACGGGAATCGCGGCGATGAAGACCTGGGCGGCCTTCAGTGTGCGGTCCGAGATGAGGCGCAGCAGCTCGGCGGAAGCCTTGGTGAGGATGCGCACGTTGGGCTGGACGAGGATGGCCTGGAGGTAGGTCTGCATGGGGTACTTCGCCGATTCGTTCATGTAGAGGAGCCCGTCGAACCAGGAGTTCCAGTGGTAGACCATGGTGAAGACGACCATGGTCGCGAGCGACGGGAGCGAAAGCGGGATGAATATCTGCAGCAGGATGCGGAAGTGTCCGGCGCCGTCGATCTCCGCGGATTCGCTGATGTCCGTGGGGATGTTTCGGAAGAAGTTCATCATCAGGATGATGTTGAAGATCTGCACGGCACAGGGAATCACGAGCGCCCACATGGAATTGATCAGCCCGGTGTATCGGACGATCATGTACGTGGGGATCATGCCGCCGGAGAAGAGCATCGCGAAGAGGAACATCCAGACGATCACGCCGCGGGCGCGGAACTGCGTCTTCGAGAGGGACAGGGGATAGGCGGCGAGGACGGTCATGAGCATGCTGAAGGCGACGCCGAGCACGACGCGGACGGCGGAGACCTGCATGGCGGTCCAGAAGGGCCCGCGGGCGAGAATGTAGACATAGGATCGCAGGGTCGTCGCGACGGGCCAGAGGAAGACCTTGCCGGATACGACGGCGGAGCTGGAGCTGAGCGAGATCGCGAGGACCTGGATCACGGGAACAAGGCAGATCGCGGCATAGAAGAGGAAGAACAGGTTGTTCGCGAGCTTGAAGGTCCTGCGGCCGAGGGAGCGGTCGACCATGGTTCGTTCCTCCTTCCTAGAAGACGCGGTAATCCGCCTTCTTGTATGCGAAGTAATAGCCGAGGGAGATCAGGACCAGACTCACGACCGAGCGGAAGAGCCCGACCGCCGCGGCAAGGGAGAACTGCGCCTGCTGGATGCCGGCGCGGTAGACCCAGGTGTCGATGACGTCCCCCGTCGAATAGACCGAGGTGCTGTAGAGGTTGAGGATCTGGTCGAAGCCGGCGTTGAGGATGCTGCCGAGGCTCAGCAGCAGCATGACGACGATGGTCGTGCGCATGCCGGGGAGCGTCACGTGCCAGGTCCGCTTGAAATAGCCGGCGCCATCCAGGGAGGCGGCCTCGTAGAGGGTCGGGCTGATGCCGACGATGGCCGCGAGGAACAGGATCGTGCCGAAGCCGGTGATCTGCCAGACCTCGGTGCCGACGAGGATCCAGGGAAACAAGGATGCCGTCGAGAGGAAGCGGATCGGGGCGACGCCGAATACGGAGAGCATCTTGTTCACGATGCCGTCGGAGGCGAGGAAGTCCTTGAAGATGCCGCCGAGGATGACCCAGGAAAGGAAGTACGGGTAGTAGATGATGGTCTGCACGGTCTTCTTGAAGTGACGGTTTCGCAACTCGTTCAGAAGGATCGCGATGAGGATCGCGGCGACAGTGTCGAAGACGATCTTGAGGCTGGCGATGAAGAGCGTGTTCGTGACCACGCGCTGCACATCCGGCAGGATCAGCATGCGCTGGAAGTAGTAGAGCCCGACCCAGGGGGACTTGAAGAACCCGAGGGCGGGGTCGAACTTCTGGAACGCCATGACGATGCCGAGCATCGGCCCGTAGTTGTATACGAGGAGCAGGAGCAGCGGCGGCAGGATCATGAGGTAGAGCGGGAGCTCACGCCGCAGCCGGTGGTTGATCTTCATCGCGGGTCCTCCTGTGGGCGAGGTGGGGGGACCGGCGTGAAGCCGGTCCCCGCAGCGCTTCTGGGAACTCGTCAGGAATTCTTGAACCAGTCCTGGATGCTCACGGAGCCCTTGGACTTGAACCAAGCGTCCAGTTCTCCCTTGACCGTATTGTAGTACAGGGTGTCGTACTGTGCCGTGAACGCGTCGAAGGTCGCGATGTCGGCCTGGCCGGTGATGATCTTGACGACCATCTCGTCGTAGAGGGTCTTGACGGTCGGAGCGTTCTCGACCATGTAGGCGGTGGGTTCGTCGGTGTATTCGTTGAACATCATGTTCTTGCCCTTGATGTTCTTGTCCACGACGCCCATGCAGCCCGCTTCCGTGTAAGTGGTGTAGGCCGGCCAACCCGACTTGTCCTTGCTGGTCTCATAGGTCTTGGCCTGGTCGTAGAACTGCTTGTATCCGCTGAACATTCCTTCGGTCTTGCCGGACTTGAAGGCCTCGGAGATCGCGAGGAAGCCTTCGTAGTTGAACGCAGGATTGTAGATCAGCAGCGGGAACATGAGGAAGACCTGGTTGTTGTCTGCCGGGACCACGTTGTAGGTGGCCAGGTCGGCGGTCGCAGGGTCGTTGTTCAAGGCGTGGAAGAGGTTGAGCATCTTGACGAGGGCTTCCGGATGCTCGAATCCCTTGCGGACGATGTTGATGTTGGTGATGCCCGCGGCGGTGGTGGCGGTGCTGGCGACCTTGCCGTCGACACCGGGGATCTGGATCGGGACCCAGTTGGCGTTGGGGTCGTTGTCCAGGTTCTGGGGCAGCGGCCACCAGGACTCCCAGAGTCCGCCGAACACGACGCCGGCCTTGCTGGTCGCGAGCTGCTCCTGGTATTTCGCGTCGTCATAGGTGAAGTATTCGGGGTCGAGCCAGCCCTTCGTGTAGTATTCCGCGGCCTTGACGATCGCGGCCCGGGTCTTGGCGCGCTGGTCCGCTCCGAGCATGCCGTCCTCGAGTCCGCCCTTGCCGTCGGCGATGGTGATGCCGGGGTAGGAGCCGAACATGTTGAAGAAGGTGTTGGACATGCCCCAGTTGTAGGACTGCTGCGCGCCGCCGGGATAGGTGAAGGCGACGGTGTCGTTCTTGCCGTTCTTGTCGGGGTCGTTCTCGACGAAGGCCTTCATGACGGCCTCGAGTTCGGTGAAGTTCGTCGGGGTGGACAGGGAGAGGTTGTCCAGCCAGTCCTTCTTGACCCAGACCATGTCGGAGCTGTCCTGATAGGAGAAGCCGTTGGCCAGGCCGAAGACCTTGTCTTCACGGGTGGTGGCCATCAGGAAGGGGGCGTAGCCGTCGGTCTGGAACTTCTTCAGGAAGGGGCTCGCATATTCGACGACGGGCTTCGTGATCTCCTCGACGAGACCGGCGGCGAAAAGACGCTCGAATTGCGTGCGGCTGACGGAGAGGACGTCCGGCAGGGCCGACGCGGCCAGCATCGTGTTGAACTTGTCCTCGGCCTGAGCGCCGGGGCAGGTCCACAGGAAGCTGTACTCGATGTTGAGCCTTTCCTTGTAGGTGCGCGTATACAGGTTGTCGTCGATCGTGTCGGTTCCGGCGAACCAGAACTGGCCGTCGTTGCCCATGTGGATGCTCGTCACCTTGACGGGCTCGGCGTACTTGCCGAACGGGTCCTCGGTGGGCGCGGCGTCACCCTTGACGTCCGCGGCGGTGTAGACCTTCGCGGCCGCAGTCGGCGTGGCGGAGGCGGTGGGAGTGGCGGTCGGCGCGGCCTGACAGGCGCCGAGGAGCATGGACAGGGAGAGGACTAGGACCAACAGGGGCAGCAGGAACCGGTTCGTCTTCATGTTTTCCTCCTCTTTCTTGTTTCTCCTGGCTTCCACTATGTTCATGCAGCTTCGCGCTGCAAAGCGGCGGGGTTCAGCCTGCGGCGACGTGGCGCTTCGCAGCCTCTAGGATGCGGTCCAGTTCGTCGGCCTTGGCAGGTGGTATAACGGGCAGGCGGTCGCGGTAACCGCTTGTATACTCCTCGACCTTCGCATGGGCGCGTTCGAGCGAGCTCGGGGCGCCGAGCGCCTGCCAGGCGTCGAAGCTGTCGCGGGAGAACAGCGTCGAAGGCCACCAGCTCTCACGGGTGTGCTCGGCCGTGTGCTCCTCTGCGATGAAGTTGCCGCCGATACCGACCTCCTCGATCAGTTCGGTCGCCAGCTGCTCCGCGTCGACCACAAAACCGGAGACGACGAAGTTGTAGGCATCCAGCCACTCGTTGTCGAGTACGAGCTGTTCGGCCGAGAAGCCCTGATCCGCGCCCGCGATGCCCTGGCAGCCGATGCTGACGGTGCCGGCGAGACCACCCATGACGGCGCTGAACGTCTTCTCGAAGCCGCACTGGAAGTCGGGCATGAGGGAATCGGACAGCGCTGAATTCGAGCCGGCCTGGAAACCGTAGAAGCGGGCCATCTGCGCCGACGCGACAGCGATCATCGCCTGGACCGGCGAGCCGAAGGAGCACAGCATCGTGCGCGGGTCGCTGAAGTGGCTGCCGTGTCCGAACCATCCATCGTGCTTGCCGCTGATCGCATAGATCGAGAACAGGCTCGCGAGCACCTCGGCACAGACGAGGGACAGCGTGCCGGCCATGGTCGCGGGGCCCGTGGTTCCACCGACGATCATGGGGGCGAGGCCGAGATGGTGGCCCCGGTCGGCGAACGCGAGGCCCATTTCGCAGGTCTCGCGGCGGAAGCGGAGCGGACTGATTGTTTCGAACAGGTAGAATTCCCTACGGTCCATCGCCTCGCCCATGTCCATGATGAAGCCAGCGGTCGCGGGGTTGATCACATAGGTGCCGCCCGCCTTAGCGGAGTACTTGAGCAGCATGTTGTAGGTCGCTACGTCGCTGATGCGAGAGTCGATGTCGTGTGGCACGGTCGCGGCGTTGCAGCCGGGGATGTTCCGGAGGT
>CAZOHH010000022.1:0-8494 GCA_964579735.1 uncultured Oscillospiraceae bacterium
CGATTCAACGCAAGGAGTGTGGAGAGCATGGCTATCATCCAGAAGAAGTCCGTCAAGGATATCGACGTAAAGGGCAAGCGCGTGATCGTGCGCGTGGACTTCAATGTGCCTCAGGACAAGGACGGGAAGATCACCGACGACAAGCGCATCCAGGGCGCGCTGCCCACGATCCGCTACCTCGTCGAGCAGAAGGCGAAGGTGATCCTCGTCTCCCACCTCGGCCGCCCCAAGGGGGGTCCCGAGCCCAAGTACTCCATGAAGCCCGCCTCCGACCGGTTGGCCGAGCTTCTCAAGATGCCCGTGTTACTGGCTGCCGACGTGAACGGCGAGGATGCCAAGGCCAAGGCCGCAGCCCTGCAGGACGGCGAGATCCTGATGCTCGAGAACGTCCGCTTCATGAAGGAAGAGACCAAGAACAAGCCCACTTTCGCCCGTGACCTGGCCTCCATGGCCGACATCTTCGTCAACGACGCCTTCGGCACGGCGCACCGCGCCCATGCCTCCACGGCGGGCCTCGCGAACTACCTGCCGTCCGTCTGCGGCTTCCTGATCCAGCGCGAGATCGACGTGATGGGCGCCGCGCTCGCGAATCCCAAGCGTCCCTTCGTCGCGATCCTCGGCGGCGCCAAGGTCTCCGACAAGATCGCCGTGATCGAGAACCTGCTCAACAAGGTCGACACCCTGATCGTGGGCGGCGGCATGGCCTACACGTTCATGAAGGCCCAGGGCTTCGGCGTCGGCACCAGCCTCTGCGAGGAAGACAAGGTCGAGCTCGCCAAGGCGCTGATCCAAAAGGCCCAGGAGAAGGGCGTCAAGTTCCTGCTCCCGACCGACAACGTCGTGGCCGACCGCTTCGCCGCGGACGCCACCGCGAAGACCGTCCCCTCCAACGAGATTCCGGACGGCTGGATGGGCCTCGACATCGGCGCCGAAACCGTCAAGGCCTTCGCCGCCGCCATCCAGGGCGCCGGCACCGTGGTCTGGAACGGCCCCATGGGCGTGTTCGAGTTCGACCGCTTCGCCAACGGCACCCGTGAGGTCGCCCGTGCGGTCGCCGACTCCGGCGCGGTCTCCATCATCGGCGGCGGAGACTCCGCGGCCGCGGTCGAAATCCTCGGCTTCGCCGACAAGGTCACCCACATCTCCACCGGCGGCGGCGCCTCCCTCGAGTTCCTCGAAGGCAAGGTCCTGCCCGGCATCGACTGCCTCATGGACAAGAACCCACGCCGCACCCTCGTCGCCGGCAACTGGAAGATGAACAAGGGCCCGGGGGACGCCGTCAAGTTCGCCGAGCTGCTGAAGCCCCGCCTTGCGGATGCCGTCGCCGAGATCGTCGTCGCACCGCCGTTCGTCTCCCTGTCCGCGCTCCAGGAAACCCTCGCCTTCACCAACATCAAGCTGGCCGCGCAGAACTGCCATTTCGAGGAGAAGGGCGCCTTCACCGGCGAGGTCTCCTGCGCCATGCTCGCCGACATGGGCATCCCCTACGTCGTGATCGGCCACAGCGAGCGTCGCCAGTACTTCGCCGAGACCGACGAGACCGTCAACAAGAAGATCCACGCCGCCCTGAAGTGGGGCCTGCGCCCGATCGTCTGCTGCGGCGAGTCCCTGGCCCAGCGCGAGGCCGGCGAGACCGAGTCCCTCGTGAAGAGCCAGGTCGAGAAGGCCCTCGAGGGCGTTCCGGCCGCCAAGATGATGTTCATCACCATCGCCTATGAGCCCATCTGGGCCATCGGCACCGGCCGCGTGGCCACCGACGCCCAGGCCCAGGAAGTCTGCGCCCTCGTGCGCGCCACCGTGAAGAAGCTCTACGGCGCGGCCGTGGCGGAAGCCCTGCGCGTCCAGTACGGTGGCAGCGTCTCCGCGGACAGCGCGGCCGGACTGTTCGGAATGCCCGACATCGACGGCGGTCTCGTGGGCGGCGCCTCCCTGAAGGAAGACGACTTCGCCGCCATCGTGAAGGCCGGCACCTGATTCCGTACGTGGGACTGCCGTAGCCCCTCGCCAAGGAAGGCCGGGATTCCCGGCCTTTCCGCGCGAATCCGGCCGCCATGCGAAGCGGCGAAGGAAAGGACCTTTACATGAACGTTCCCGCCAGACGCCCCGTCCTCCTGATGATCCTCGACGGCTACGGGTACAGCCCCGACACGGTCGGAAACGCCGTGTTCCAGTCGAAGCATCCCAACCTGCTGCGCCTCGCCTCCGACTGGCCCTCGTCCCTGCTGCGCACGAGCGGCATGGACGTCGGTCTGCCTCGCGGGCAGATGGGCAACAGCGAAGTCGGCCACACCAACATCGGCGCCGGCCGCATCGTCTATCAGGAGCTGACGCGCATCACCAAGGAGATCGAGGAGGGCGGCTTCTTCCTGAAGAAGGAGTTCCTCGACGCCATCGCGGCCGCGAAGGCCAACGGCGGCAAGCTCCACCTCTTCGGATTGCTTTCCGACGGCGGCGTCCACAGCCACGACACCCACCTCCACGCCCTGCTGCGCCTCGCGAAGCAGGAGGGGATGGCCGACCGCACCTTCGTCCACGCCTTCTACGACGGCCGCGACGTCCCGCCGGACTCCGCGCTGGGCTTCACCCAGGCCCTCGTTGCGAAGATGGCCGAAATCGGCTGCGGCCGGATCGCCACGCTGATGGGCCGCTACTACGCCATGGACCGCGACAACCGCTGGGACCGCGTGCAGAAGGCCTACGACGCCATGGTGCTCGGGGAGGGCGTGTCCGCGACCGACCCGGTGCAGGCCGTGGCCGATTCCTACGCTTCCGGCGTGCAGGACGAATTCGTGCTTCCTACGGTCGTGAAGGAGAACGGGAAGCCCGTGGCCACCATCTCCGCCGGGGACTCCGTCGTGTTCTTCAATTTCCGGCCCGACCGCGCCCGGGAGATCACCCGCGCTTTCATGCAGCCCGACTTCGCCGGCTTCCCGCGTGCCCTCGGATGCTTCCCTCTGCACTACGTGTGCATGACCCAGTACGACCGGACCTTCCTGGAGTTCCCAGGCGTCTCCTTCGCCTACCTGCCGGAGAACCTGGACAACACCTTCGGCGAGACGCTCGGACGGCTCGGCCTCACCCAGTTGCGGATCGCCGAGACCGAGAAGTACGCCCACGTGACGTTCTTCTTCAACGGCGGCGTCGAGAAGGAGTACCCGGGCGAGGACCGCTGCCTCGTGCCTTCGCCCAAGGTCGCGACGTATGACCAGAAGCCCGAGATGAGCGCCTACGAGGTCGCCGACCAGTGCGTCGCGCGCATCGAATCCGGGAAGTACGACGTGATCGTCCTCAACTTCGCGAACTGCGACATGGTGGGTCATACCGGCTTCATGGACGCTGCGATGAAGGCCGTCGAAGCCGTGGACGCATGCGCCGGCAAGGTCGCGGACGCGGTGCTCGCAAGGGGCGGCGTCGTGCTTCTGACCGCCGACCACGGCAACGCCGAGCAGATGATCGACCCCGAATCCGGTGGACCCTTCACGGCGCACACGATCAACCCGGTCCCGTTCGTGCTTGCCGGCATCCCGGGCGTGACCGTGCGAGACGGGCGCCTGGCCGACCTCGCACCCACCATGCTCGACATTCTCGGCATCCCGAAACCCGTCGAGATGACCGGGGAAACGCTCATCGTCCGGTGAAGCAACGTGTTCCAGCGGTGGACGGCACCGCGATATGGTATACTGCTATTGGCTTTTTCAAAACCTTGAACCATAAAGGAGAACCGACATGGCGAAGACCAAGAAGTTCATGACACTGGACGGGAACAGCGCTGCGGCCTACACGGCCTACGCCTTCACCGAGGTCGCGGGGATCTACCCGATCACTCCCTCCTCCCCGATGGCCGAGATCGTCGACCAGTGGTCGGCGCTGAACAAGAAGAACCTGTTCGGCCAGCCCGTCCGCGTCGTTGAGATGCAGTCCGAGGGCGGCGCCGCCGCCGTGGTGCACGGCTCCCTCAACGCAGGCGCCCTGACCACGACGTTCACGGCATCCCAGGGTCTGCTGCTCATGATTCCGAACATGTACAAGATGGCCGGCGAACTCCTTCCCGCCGTCCTCCACGTGACCGCCCGCGCCGTCGCGAGCCACGCGCTCAGCATCTTCGGAGACCACTCCGACGTCATGGCCTGCCGCCAGACCGGCTTCGCGCTCCTCGCCTCCAACAGCGTCCAGGAGGCCCTTGACCTCGCTGCCGTCGCGCACCTCTCCGCCATCAAGGGCCGCGTGCCCTTCGTCCATTTCTTCGACGGCTTCCGCACCTCCCATGAAGTGCAGAAGATCGAGAGCATCGATTACGCAGAATTCGATCGCATGCTCGACCGCGACGCCGTCAAGGCCTTCCGCGACCGCGCCCTCAGCCCCAACCACCCCGTGCTGCGCGGCACCGCCCAGAATCCGGATATCTTCTTCCAGGCCCGCGAGGCCTGCAATCCCTTCTACGACGCTTTGCCCGCCGTCATCGAGCACTACATGGACGAGATCGGCAAGGCCACCGGCCGCACCTACAAGCCGTTCCAGTACTACGGCGCGCCGGATGCCACCCGCGTCATCATCGCCATGGGCTCCGTCTGCGAGACCGCCGAGGAGACCGTCGACTACCTGAACAAGAAGGGCGAGAAGGTCGGCCTCGTGAAGGTCCACCTCTACCGTCCTTTCTCCGTCGAGCGCCTCCGCGCCGCGATTCCCGCATCCGTGACCAAGATCGCCGTACTCGATCGCACCAAGGAGCCCGGCGCCCACGGCGAGCCGCTCTACCTCGACATCTGCGCCTCCTTCGCCAGCGAGTGCAACGGGCCCATGATCATCGGCGGCCGCTACGGCCTCGGCTCCAAGGACACCACCCCGGGTCAGATGCTCGCGGTGTTCGCGAACCTCGATGCGAAGACGCCGAAGAACGGTTTCACCATCGGCATCAACGACGACGTCACGCACCTCTCCCTCGCCGTCGAGAACGAAGTCGACATGACCGCCGCCGGCACGATCAGCTGCAAGTTCTGGGGCTTCGGCTCGGACGGCACGGTCGGCGCCAACAAGAACTCGATCAAGATCATCGGCGACCACACCGACAAGTTTGCCCAGGCCTACTTCTCCTATGACTCCAAGAAGTCGGGCGGCGTCTCGATTTCCGACCTCCGCTTCGGGACGAACCCGATCCGTTCGCCCTACCTGATCAAGAAGGCGGACTTCCTCGCCTGCCAGAACGCCTCCTATGTCGACAAGTACGACATGCTCCCCGACCTGAAGAAGAACGGCACGTTCCTGCTCAACTGCCCGTGGAGCGGCGCCGAGCTCGAGGAGCGCCTGCCCGCAGCGATGAAGCGCTTCATCGCCGAGAACGGCATCCAGTTCTATACCATCGACGCCGTCGCCATCGCCCGTGACCTCGGTCTGGGCGGCCGTATCAACACCATCATGCAGGCGGCCTTCTTCAAGCTCGCGAAGATCATCCCCCTCGAAGAGGCCGTCGGCTACATGAAGGCCGCCAACGCGAAGTCCTACGGCAAGAAGGGCGACGATGTCGTCGCCATGAACGACGCCGCCATCGACGCAGGCGTGGACAAACTCGTCGCCGTGACGGTCCCCGCCGCCTGGAAGAACGCGGTGGACGCCGCGAAGGCCGAGCGCAGCGTGCCCGGCTTCATCCGCGACGTGGCCGACGTCATGAACGCCATGCAGGGCGACTCGCTCCCCGTCAGCGCCTTCACCGGCCGCGAGGACGGCACCTTCCCGCAGGGGACCTCCCAGTACGAGAAGCGCGGCACCGCCGTCGACGTGCCGGAGTGGCAGCCCGAGAACTGCATCCAGTGCAACCAGTGCGCGCTGGTCTGCCCGCACGCCGCGATCCGTCCCTTCCTCGTCGACGCCAAGGAGGCGCAGACCGCGCCCGCCGACTTCGTCATGAAGCCCGGCATGAAGCCCTACGAGCAGTATGGCTTCCGCATCCAGTGCTCGGTCCTCGACTGCTACGGCTGCGGCAGCTGCGCGGATGTCTGCCCCTCCAAGGTCAAGGCGCTCGTCATGAAGCCGCTCGAGACGCAATACCATCAGGCCGCCAATTTCGACTTCTCCCAGACCCTTTCCAAGAAGGTCAACCCCGCCAACAAGGAGACCGTGAAGGGCAGCCAGTTCGAGACCCCGCTGTTCGAATTCTCGGGCGCCTGTGCCGGCTGCGGCGAGACCCCCTACGCCAAGCTCGTGACCCAGCTCTTCGGAGATCGCATGGTCATCTCCAACGCCACCGGCTGCTCCTCCATCTGGGGCGGCTCCGCTCCGGCGATGCCCTACCGTCTCAATGAGAAGGGCCAGGGTCCCGCGTGGGCGAACTCCCTGTTCGAGGACAACGCCGAAAACGGTCTCGGCATCTACATCGGCATCCAGCAGGTCCGTGCCAGACTCGCGGACCTCTGCAACGAAGCCCTCGCCCTCGACGTGGGCGACGGCGTCAAGGCGGCCCTGAAGGCATGGCTCGACGGCATCGACGACGGCAAGACCACCCGTGCGACCAGCGAAGCCGCCCTTGAGGCCGTGAAGAGCTACACCGGGTCCGATGTGAAGGCAAAGGTCATACTCGACGAGATCGCCGAGAAGCAGGACTACCTGGTCAAGCGCTCCGTCTGGATCTTCGGTGGAGACGGCTGGGCCTACGACATCGGCTTCGGCGGACTCGATCATGTGCTGTCCACGGGCGAGGACGTCAACGTCCTGGTCTTCGACACCGAAGTCTACTCCAACACCGGATGCCAGGCCTCCAAGTCGACTCCGACCGGCGCCATCGCGCAGTTCGCCGCGGCCGGGAAGCCCATCGGCAAGAAGGACCTCGGCATGATGGCCATGAGCTACGGCTACGTCTACGTCGCGCAGATCGCCATGGGCGCGAGCCAATCGCAGACCATCAAGACCCTCGCCGAGGCGGAGGCCTACAAGGGCCCGTCGCTGGTGATCGCCTACTCGCCCTGCATCAACCACGGCATCAAGGGGGGCATGAGTGTCTCCCAGCTGCAGGAGAAGAAGGCCGTCGAAGCCGGTTACTGGCACCTCTATCGCTTCAACCCCGACTTGAAGCTCCAGGGCAAGAATCCATTCACTCTGGACTCCAAGGATCCGACCGCCTCCTTCCAGGACTTCCTCATGAGCGAAGTCCGCTACAACTCCCTGGTCCGCACCTTCCCCGACCGCGCCGAGCGTCTCTTCAAGAATGCCGAGAACTCCGCGAAGGACCGCCTCAACAGCTACAAGCGTCTCGCCGTCAACCTCGACGCCTGACGTCCGCACCCCCGGCATGCAAGGCGCCCGTCCCCTCCGGGGGGCGGGCGCCTTCTACTCCTCGGACAGACGGGATACGGCCGTTTCGGGATTGCCAAAGGTGCGGGACCGGAGGATAATCAAGGAACTTTCCTAGATTCTCGAAGATCAATGGATGCACTCCGGAGGGCTTGGCCGACAGATGCAGATCGATGAAAGCCGCAAGCTCCTGTTCTCCGACACCCTGGTGCCGGACATCTTCATCACCGAATATCTCCCCACGCTGGACGGCCTCGCCGTCAAGCTCTACCTCTATGCCCTCTTCGCCGCACGCAACCGGCGAACGCTTTCCGAAGCGGAGATCGCACGCCGGCTCGGCGTGGACCCGGATGCCGTTCGTGGCGCTACCGCGCAGCTTTCCGCCGCGGGTCTCGTCCAGATCAAGGAACGCGGGTTCGAGATCGTCGACGTGAAGGAAGCCGAGGTCGCCAAGATCTATCGGCCCCGCACCTCGGTCGACCCCGGCACGGTCGCCGCCACCGACGGCGGACCGGCCGCCGCACCCGATGCAAGGCGCACGGCTCGCGAGAAGCTGCTGGGCGACATCGCCAAGACCTTCTTCCAAGGGCTCATGTCGCCTTCGTGGTATGGCGAGATCGAGACCTGGTTCGATCGCTACCGCTTCGAGCCGGAGGTGATCTATGCCCTGTTCCAGTACTGCGCCCGCAGGGGCAAGCTCGACGGCCGCGCGTATATCGCGAAGGTCGCCGAAAGCTGGTCCTCCCGCGGCATCCTGACCTTCGCGGACCTGAGCGCCTATTTCTCCCTGCACGACAAGGTCTCCGGAATCGGCCGCAAGGTGGGAAAGAAACTGCGCAAGGGGATGACCGAATACGACGAGGAGAAGGTCGCGATCTGGGTGGAGAAGATGGGGTACGACTTCGACGTGATCGAACTCGCGCTGCGCCGCACGGTCAAGCTCCAGAATCCCAACCTCGACTACGTCGGCCGGATCCTCGAGGAGTGGTTCGCCGCCGGATTGAAAAACCCGGAGGATGTCGAGCGCTACGAGTCCGAACGGGTCCGTCGCCTCTCTGCCGAGCGCTCGGCCGGGCGTGCGCCGTTCGCGGGCGCCGTCGCTCCGAGCCGACCCCGCAACGCCGGCAACTTCGACCAGCGCGTCTACTCCGACGAATACCTGAGCAGCCTGTACGACGAGGTCCCGCCGACGGATACCACGGAGCAGGACTCC
>CAZOHH010000022.1:8594-18458 GCA_964579735.1 uncultured Oscillospiraceae bacterium
GAATTTCCCGGCCAGCTGGATCTGTTCCACATGGAGACGCGCAAGGGATGAGGAACGGGCTGGAGCGCAGGGTAGCCGCCGTCTATGCGGCTCGACGGGAGAAAGCGGAGCGCGACCGCGCGGAGCGTGTCCGTTCCGTCCATGCGACCTACCCCGAACTGATTGATTACGACCGGGCCATATCCGACGCAGGAGCCCGCATGCTGTCCGCCGTCGCAGAACCCGGGCCCATGGCCGCCGCACGGGTCGCCGCCCTCGCCGAGGAAAAGACGCGCCTCGTCGCGAACCGCGGAGCGTACCTTCTCGGAAGGGACGTCGAACTCGACTTCGACCGGCCCCACTGGATATGCGCGGTCTGCCGCGACACAGGGCTCGTCGACGAGGATCCGCCGACCGGAAACCACCAGCGCTGCCGATGCCACGATGCGATCCTGATTCCGATGCTGTTCGAACGCGCCAACCTCGGGGTGATCGACGGAATGAGCTTCGAGCGCTTCGACCCGACGCTGTTCTCGAACCAACCGGACAAGGAGCACTTCCAGTCGGATCTGTCACCCCGCGCCAATATCAACGGAATCCGAAAGGCCTGCGAGACTTTCTGCGACGAATTCGACGCTCCCGTCACACGGGACATGCTCTTCGTCGGACGACCCGGCACAGGAAAGACCTTCCTCTGCGGTGCCGTGGCGGACCGGATGCTGCAGCGGACCCGGTCGGTGCTCTATATGAGCGCTCCCAGCCTCTTCGAGGCCATCTCGAACTTCCGGACGCTGACGGCGTCCTTCCATCCGGACGAGGACAGACTGGAGACCGCGACGGAGACCTACGACCGCATCCTCGAGTGTGAATTGCTGATCATCGACGACCTGGGCACCGAGATGCCTTCCTCCGCACGAATCCCCGAACTGCTTTCAGTGCTGAACACCCGCATGGGGCCTCGGCATGGGACCGCTCGGCATACGATCGTCGCCACCAACCTCGAGGCGAAGGACATTCGCGACGGCTACGACGAGCGCGTCCTGTCCCGTCTCTACGGCGCCTTCGCGGTATACCGGTTCTACGGGGAAGACCTGCGTCAGACGATGCGCCAGCGCCGCACCTCTGCCTCGCGGAATATCGCATCCGGTTCGGGACGAGGAGGCGCTACGACACCCCGCCCGGAAGGGACTGCAGGAACCTGACCGGACCCTCGACATCGTACCGGCCGAGCGTGGCGGGAATCAGAAGCGACTCCGACTGGCGGAACTCGACGAAGCCCGGTGCGCCGTCCTCCTGGACGTAGCGGACCTGGCCTGTCCCTTCGACGGCCGAAAGAATGCGGAACCTCTCACCCTCCGCCATGAAGGTGGCTGCGGCGCCTTGGGCGAGCGTCCACTCCTCGACCTGGAAATAGGCGTTGGATAGGAGAGGCCGGAATCCGACCGCACCCGTGGTGGAGGCGGCCGACACGGGGATGGGTGCCATGCGGCGCAGGATCGCGTCGGAGGGGTCATCGAAGTCGATCACATCGAGTGCCTGTTCGACATGGAGAGGGCGTGGGTTTCCCATCGCGTCACGGCGTCCGTAGTCGTACACGCGGTAGGTCAGGTCGCAGTTCTGCTGCACCTCGTAGATCAGGAGACCGGGTCCGATGCCGTGAAGACGCCCCGCCGGGATGTCGACGACATCACCGGGGAACACAGGCGCGAAACGGAGCAGGGTTTCGCTTCGACCCTCCGCGATCGCTTCGGCGAACCGCGCCCGCGTGGTGCCGGGCTTCAGGCCGACGACGAGTTTGGAGCCGGGTGCGGCCGCGACGACGTACCACATCTCGTTCTTGCCATGGGACCAACCCTCGTGGACCTGGGCATAGGCGTCGTCGGGGTGGACCTGGATGGATAGGGATTCGCGGGCATCGATGAACTTCGCCAGAAGGGGGAAGTCCGTGCCATTGTCGGCGACGACGCGACGGCCGAGCAACGCCTCGCCGAAGCGGGCGACCAGGTCGGGCAGCGGGATGCCGGCCAGGGAGCCGTCCAGGACGACGGAGGGGCCGTTGGGGTGACAGGAGACCTCCCAGGACTCGGCCAGGATGCCGGGCGTCGGAATGGGGCCACGCAGGCTCTCCAGAGACCGTCCTCCCCAGGGGTAGTCCTTGTAGACGGGCAGGAAGCGAAGGGGATAGAGCATGGGTACCTCCTGGTAAGGGCGCCGGTGTTGGGCTGGCGCGAGGGGCTTGTGGTAGAATGGCGTTGCATCAAGATTATACGACAAGAGGAGGGTCCATGGGTCTTCGCTGCGGCATCGACATCGCCAGCATCCAACGCATTCGAGCCGCCGTGCTGCGGCAGGGCGAGGCTTTTCTGCGCAAGACCTATACCCCGGCCGAACTGGACTACTGCCTCGCCCGCGGCGACGAGAGTCGCTACGAGTCGCTGGCTGTCCGCTATGCAGCCAAGGAGGCGGTGGGCAAGGCTCTCGGCACCGGGCTCATGCGCAACGGCATCGCCCTTTCCGACATCGAAATCCTTCGGGACGAATACGGCACGCCCTCCGTCCACCTGTCCGGCGCGGCCCTTGCCACCTTCGAGGCGCTTGGCGGCGAGGAGATCGCCATCAGCCTCTCCCATGAAGGAGATGTGGCCGCGGCCAACTGCGTCCTGACCACGAAGCTCGGGTCAGCCCCGAAGCCGACCCGCCCCGCCCAGGAAGGCCGCGCGTGACGCCGGACCGCTCCTTCCGCGGCGAGAAGGGTCCCACCCCCCGCCAACGCCGACGCCTTGCACGCCTTCGCGGCCGCTCGGAACGCACCGCCTTGAAACGCAGCTCCCGCAACAGCTCCCGCGACAGCGTGGGGATGCCCGGGAGCAACGAGGGGTGGAGCTTCACGGACCGAAGGCTCTATGTCGGTGACGCCGCACGGAAGCGCTTGCCGGCCTGGGTGCTTCCCGTGGTCGTGACCCTGCTGCTCGCCCTGCTGGTCTTCTTCGTCGCCCCGTATGCCGTCGAGACCCTGCAGAAGTACCTGAAGACGAATTCCGGCGACCCCGCCCATCCCGTTGACCGCGTCCTGGACGACGATACTAGGATTGTTTCGACCACGGCCGCCGACGTGCTCGACCAGCCCGACCTGCGCGCCACCCGCATCACCCAGGCGCTCTACAACACGCCGGTCGTCGTCGACCCCTCCCGCTCCGCCTTCGGATACAGCGCGGTGCGGCTCCCCAATGGCACACAAGGCTTCATCGCGTCCGAAGCGCTGACGGACCAGCGGGACTCCGCAGAACCCTATCTGTATCAGTACAAACTCGTCGTCTCGGACCGGGTGCGCCGCATCATGTCGCATGCAAGTCAGGGGACGCTGCTCCAGGAGGTCATGATGGGCACCGTCCTCTATTCCGATTTCCGCGGGGACGGCATCTACCGCGTCGCCCTTCCAGGCGGGGGTACGGGCTGGATCGGCCGGAACGGGCTGATCGAACTGACCGTGGAAGAGAGCGTCCAGGCGAGCGACGCATCCGCTTTCGTCTCGAGCGCCATGAGTTTTCTGGGCATGACCTACCTGCCAGGCGGAATCACCCAGTATGGCATCGATTCCATCGGTCTGATCCAGGTCTCCGCCGCAGTGAACGGGGTCGACCTGCCACATACACTGTCCGATCTGGCCCGGTCCGGCAGCGAAGTCCCTCTGGTGAAGGACGAGGAGACGGGGAGCTGGTCGACTGCGGGATGGCGGAGTGGTGATGTGCTCCTTTTCAACGCCTCGACGGCCGGTGCGGTCGGGACGGACTACTCGGAAACCGCGCTCTATGTCGGTGAAGGTCAGGTGCTCATGGCCCGACCCAGCCGTTCCTCGATCCGCCTCGTGACTTTGTCGGACAACCCTGCCTTGCTGGCCCGCGCAGCGTCCGTTCGCCGCCTCTTCGCCTCGACGGGCTGAACCGGCGACCCTTGCAGCCGAAGACCCGACAGGACGAAAAGAAGGATGCGGCCCAAGGGGCGCATCCTTCTTCTCGTATACGATCCGGGAAGGAAGGGGCTTGGAGTCAGGCCCTCTTCACTGCGTTCGAGCGCAGGCAGCGGGAGCAGACGTGCATCGTGGCAGGCGTGCCGTTCACGACGACCTTGACGTTGCGCACGTTGGGCTTCTGCTTGGATTTCGCACGGCGGGATATCTGGGAACGTGTGATGCTGATCGAACGACCGAAAAGGATATCCTTCTCGCAGACTTCGCACTTAGCCATGTTTCAACAACCTCCCTGCGTCGATGGATGTCGGACGCGCACGTTGGATATTACCACAGGAGCGGAGAACGCGCAACGGGAAATCCGCGAGCGCAGGGAAATCACCCTCCGTGGATGGAGTTCGTGGGGCAGACTTCCTTGCACTTTCCACAGGCCGTGCACTTGTCCTGATCGATGAAGGCAAGCGGACCCTTCAT
Organism: uncultured Oscillospiraceae bacterium; assembly: GCA_964579735.1. Taxonomy (GTDB): domain Bacteria; phylum Bacillota; class Clostridia; order Saccharofermentanales; family UBA5734; genus CAILLO01. Next base: position 13,015 of record CAZOHH010000022.1, read on the forward strand.
GTGGATCGCATCGTCTCCGCAGACCTTGACGCAGCGCTGGCAACCGATGCAGCCTACAGTGCAGAGCTTGCGGGTCTCGGCACCGCTCTGGGCGTTTCGGCAGCGGACCTGCAGGCTGTGCTCGCGGTGTGGGATCATGAAGATCAGGTTCTTGGGGCAGGACGGCACACACAGCTCGCAGGAACGGCACTTGTCAGGATCCACGACGGCGACGCCCTTCAGCACGACGATCGCGTCGTAGGGGCAGGCCTTCACGCAGGTTCCGAGTCCAAGGCAGCCGAATGTGCAGGCCCAGGGTCCGGAGAACATCATCGAGGCGGTGACGCAGTCCTGGATGCCCTGATACTCGTACCGCGTGCGCGTGCTTTCGGTATCGCCATTGCACATGACGCAGGCGATTCTCGGATCGACGGACTGGGCCTCGACGCCGAGATACGCTGCAAGGGAGACGGAGAGTTCGGGGCCGCCGACGGAGCAGAGTCCGGAAGGGACGCCACCGTTCGCGAGAGCCGCGGAGTAGGCATCGCAGCTGGAGTATCCGCAGGCGCCGCAGTTTGCGCCGGGAAGCATTTCGCGCAACTGTGTCTGGCGCTCATCGATGGGAATCTCGAAGAACTTCGCCACGACGACGAGGATGATGCCGAAGAGGATGGCCATGCCGCCGGTGATGGCGACGGGAATGAGGATGTCCGTGGCCTTGATGGCCATCGAGATGTTCACGAGATCCATGCTTGCCGTGCCTCCTTCTCTTGCGCCCGCGTCAGCCGAACAGCTTCTCGATCATGCCCTTGAATCCGAAGAAGGAAAGGGACACGAGGGAGGCCGCGATCAGCGTGATGGGCAGGCCCTTGAGGAAGGCCGGCACGTCGGCCCGGTCGATCCGCGAACGGACGCCGGCGAACAGGAACAGCGCGAGCATGAAGCCGACGCCGACCCCGAGACTGTTGAACATGGACTGGAGGAAGTCGTACTGCTTGTCGATGTTGAGGATGGTGACGCCGAGGACCGCGCAGTTCGTGGTGATCAGGGGCAGGTAGATGCCGAGCGCCTTGTAGAGGGGCGGCATCGATTTCTTCATGATGGTCTCTACGAACTGGACCAGCGCGGCGATGCTGAGGATGAAGACGAGGGTGACGAGGAAGCCCACGCCCAGAGGGACGAGGACGAAGGTGTAGATCGGCCAGGTGATGGCGGTGGAGAGGAGCATGACGAAGATCACGGCGACGCTCATGCCCATGGCGGTGTTGAGGTTCTTCGAGACGCCGAGGAAGGGGCAGATGCCGAGGAACTTCGAAAGGACGAAGTTGTCGACGAGGATCGACGTGAACAGGATCACCAGCAGGGCCTTCATCAGGACTCACCTCCCGTCGGAGTGGGGCTGCATCCGGAGCAGCCGGGAGCCGCGGCGCAGGAAGCGCATTCCGCTTTCCCAGCGGCCTTGAGGCCCTTGGCGACGGCCTTCGCATCGATGCGGTCGGACATCCGCTGGGCGGCGGCGACGAGGATGCCGAAGATGAAGAAGCCGCCCGGGGGGAGGATCAGGATCAGGATCGGCTCGATCATGCCGCCGGCCTGCATCACGGGTATGCTGTAGCCGAGGAGCGTGCCGTTCCCGACGAGCTCGCGGACCGTTCCCATGACGATCAGCGCGGAGGTGAAGCCGATGCCCATCCCGAGGCCGTCGAGCGCCGAGGCACCGACCGCGTTCTTGTTCGCGAACATCTCGGCGCGAGCCAGGATGATGCAGTTGACGACGATCAGGGGGATGAAGATGCCGAGGGACTTGTCGAGGGCGGGGACGAACGCTTTCAACAGGAGCTGAACGATGGTCACGAAGCCGGCGATGATGGTGATGTAGGCCGGGATGCGGACCTTGTCCGGGATGAACTTGCGGAGTGCGGAAATCGCGACATTCGACCCGATCAGGACGAACGTGGCCGCGATGCCCATGCCGATGCCGTTCTCGATGTTGGTCGTGACGGCAAGCGTGGGGCAGGTTCCGAGGATCAGACGAAGGACGGGGTTCTCCTTGACGAAGCCCTTCGTGATCTCCTGGATCCAGGTCTTCTTGTTCTCGGCCATGGTCTAGGCGCCTCCCTTCTGGAGCAGCCCCGCCAGGCGCGCGGCCGCGTTGACGGCTTCGACGACGGCACTGGAGGAGATGGTGGCGCCGGTCACGGCGTCGACGGGGACGACGTCGCCCTCGGCGTTCTTCCGGATGGCGAATCCGTTAGCAGTGGGCTTTCCAAGCAGACCGGACAGGAAGGGCAAGTCTGCGACCTTCTTGCCGAGTCCTGGGGTCTCGCTGTCGGCGAGGATACGGATGCCGGACACCGTGCCGTCGAGCGCGATTCCGACCATGATGGAGAGACCGTCGGCGTAGCCGCGCGTGTTGACGAGGACGACGACGCCCGTCTTCAGCCCGGCGGTGTCGAGACCATAGGAAGCTTCCGCGAGGGCGAGCTTCGGGGTCGTTCCGAGCGCCGTGGCGAAGGCATCGGGGTCGGCGGCCTTGAGCGCGGCGAGGTCCACGACTTCGAAGGTGTCGGCGGCAAGGGCGGCTTTGCGGGCCTCGTCCCTGGCCAGCGCGACCTGCTGGGCTATTGGCTCGACGGTCAGGGCGTTGGTCGCGGCGAGGGCGGCCGTGGTGAGGGCGCAGATAATGAAGAGGGCCAGCGCGGGCCAGAGCAGGTGGCTCTTGAGCTTGGAGACGGGCTTCGCCGGTTTGGAAGAAGCGGCCTCCGGAACATGGACGACGGAATCCTTGTGGGCGTTTCCATGATCATGCACGGCGGGCATGGCGGACACCTCCTCCCAGCGGGACCGGTCGGGTCCACTTGTCGATATGCGGCACGAGGATGTTCATCAGCAGGATGCTGTAGGAAACGCCTTCGTCCATGCCGCCGAAGAGGCGGATCAGGCCGGTGATCAGACCGCATCCGAAACCGAACGCCAGCTTGCCCTTCCAGGTGAGGGGAGAAGTGACATAGTCCGTGGCCATGAAGAAGGCTCCGAGGATCAGGCCTCCGGACATCATGTGGTAGACGGGCGGCTGGCCGACGACGGCGGCGAAGAGTCCGACCGTGGCGACGAAGGCGAGAGGGGTCCAGGGGGCGATTGCGCGGCGGGCGAGAAGATATGCGGCGCCGAGCAGGAGAGCGAGGACGGAGACTTCGCCGAGGCTGCCCGCGTGGGTGCCGAGCAGGAGGTCGAGGTAGCCGGGAAGACCGTTCGCGCCGGGCACGACGACACCGCCTGCGGATACGGCGGCCTTGAGCTGGGCCAGCGGGGTGGCGGCGGAGACGACATCGGCTCCGGAGAGGAGCGTCCATTTGGTCATGGCCACAGGGAAGGAGATCACGAGGACGACGCGCCCGACGAGTGCTGGGTTCACGAAGTTGTTGCCGAGCCCGCCGAACATCTGCTTCACGACGACGACGGCGATCACGGCGCCGAGGGCGGCCATCCAATAGGGCAGCGTGGGGGGTAGGTTGAAGGCGAGCAGCATGCCTGTGACGACGGCGCTCAGGTCCGCGATCGTGTCCTCGCGCTTCATGACCTTGCGCGAAAGGGCTTCCGCGAGTACCGCGGCTGCGACCGTGACCGCGGTCAGGGTGAGGGCTCGGACGCCGAAGACCAGGAAGCTGGCAATCAGGGAAGGCACGAGGGCGATGATGACGTCCAGCATGAGGGAGCGGGTCGAGGCGCGGTCGCGGATATGGGGCGAGGAGCTGACGAGAAGCCTGGCTTCGGAACTCATGCGCGCGCCTCCTCCTTCTTCTTCTTGTCGGCGGCCTTGCGCAGCAGGACCTTGCCGTTGCGGATGCTCTGGACGAGATGCCGGCGGGCGGGACAGACGAAGGTGCAGGTTCCGCACTCGATGCAGTCGTTCGTGCTGAATTCCGCCAGTTCCTCGAGGTCAGTGCGGCGCGAGGCGGCATCGATGGACGTCGGAAGGAGCTTCATCGGGCAGGCCTCTACGCAGCGCGCGCATCGGAAGCAGACCGTTTCGTCGGGAATGCGGGCTTCCTGTTCGTCGAGGGCGATGATGGCGTTGTTGGCCTTGATGATCGGGGTCTCGAGGGAATCCAGGGCGACGCCCATCATGGGCCCTCCCATGAGGACCTTGCCAGGGGTCGAAGAGAAGCCGCCAGCCGCTTCGACGAGGTCGGTCACGGTGACGCCGATGGGCACGTCGAAGTTTGCGGCGGCACGGACCGCGCCGCCGGCAAGGGTCAGGCGCCTGCGGACCAGCGGGATGCCGGTGAACATGTAGTCCGCGATGAAGGCGACGGTGCTGACGTTGAGGACCATGACGTTCACGTCGTGAGGCAGGCCTCCCGAAGGAACCGCGCGTCCGGTGACGGCGTAGATCAGCATCTTCTCGGCGCCCTGTGGGTAACGAGCGTGCAGGGGCACGACCTCGATCGCCGCGGCGGGGCCGGAGGGGTCCGCGGCGGCCTTGCCGTCGATCACGGCGTGGAGTGCGGCGATAGCGGCAGGCTTGTCATCCTCGATACCGATGGCGGCACGGGGGATCGAAAGGTAGTGCATCACGTGCAGGATTCCGGCGAGAACGGCGGAAGGGTCCTCGAGGATCCTGCGGTAGTCGGAGGTGATGTAGGGCTCGCACTCCGCCGCGTTGATCAGAAGCGTATCTGGCTTCTTGTCCGGGGGTGGCGTGAGCTTGACGTGGGTCGGAAAGCTGGCTCCGCCGAGTCCGACGAGGCCCGAGGCCGCGATGGCGGCGACGAAGGACGCGCGGTCCGTGACGACGGGGGGGGCGATTTCAGGAAACATGTCGCCGTGCCCGTCCGACTCGATCTCGACCGCTTCGCCGAGGGTGCCGTTGAGGGCGAGAAGCTTGCGGATGCCGACGACGCGGCCGGAAACGGACGCGTGGACCGGAACGGAGACGAAGCCGACGGGCTCGCCGATCCGCTGGCCGATCTTGACCAGGTCGCCAGGGGCGACGAGGCATTTGCACGGCGCTCCGATATGCTGACCGAGGGGAAGAAGCACCCGACGGAATCCGTCGAGGCGCACGGTCGGACTGTCGGCCGTGCTCTTGCGGGAACGCGGGTGCGTACCGCCGGAAAAGGACCACGTCAAGGCCAAGCTGATCCCTCCTTGGTGGGGTGTGGACGAGAGGAAGGAAATCGTCCACTGCCGATGGCATCCATAGCATGATAGCACAAGAGAGGGGTCTCAACCATCGGGAATTGAGCGGAAATCGACGCGAAAACAGTTCGTTCCGTACCCAATCGCATAGGGAAGTGGTACGATATGCGGTGTTCCGGTCCGAAACGTAGACTGGGCAGGAGGTGGCGGATGATCGGTGTCCGGGATGTTGAGAAGTCGTTCGTGTTGGTGATGGTCCTCCTCGGTCTCGCCGCCACCGCGATCGGCGCCTTCGCCTCGCTCTTCGCCGAGAACGAGTTCCA
>CAZOHH010000022.1:18558-32273 GCA_964579735.1 uncultured Oscillospiraceae bacterium
TTCATCGTCCTGTTCTCCTTCGCGAACATCCTGGCCTTGAAGAAGCATCGGAGGCTCTAGCATGGAAACCGACACCCTCTATTTCGCAGCCGTCTTCGTGGCAGGACTCCTGTCCTTCCTATCGCCCTGCACGATTCCGCTGCTGCCCGTCTACTTCGCCTACCTCTCCAAGGAGGCCTCCGGGCGCCCCACCCGCACGAAGGGATTCGTCGACTTCGGTCTCGTCGCCCGCACGCTGGTCTTCGTCCTCGGCCTGTCCTCGGCCTTCTTCCTGCTTGGCTTCGGCGCCGGCGCTCTGGGTGCGCTGCTGGCGGGTCCCGGATTCCGGATCGCCATGGGCATCGTCGTGATCCTCATGGGTCTCTATCAGACCGGTCTCGTGCCCATCCCGTTCCTTTCCCGCGAAGTGAAGGCGGAGAGCGCCCGCGCGACCGCAGGCGGATTCGTCGGCGCCTTCGTGCTCGGATTCACGTTCAGTTTCGGCTGGACCCCCTGCGCAGGACCTGTCCTCGCCACCGTCGTCGGCCTGGCCTCCCAGCAGGGCGGTGCGCTCTACGGCGCCTTCCTGCTCGTGATATACGCGTTGGGACTCGCCCTGCCGTTCATCCTGATCTCCCTTGCCTCGACCCTTCTGCTGCGTGCGTTCAAGAAGCTCACTCCCCACCTCGGCTGGCTGCGCATCGTCGGCGGCGTGCTGATCGTGGCGATGGGCGTCCTGCTTCTTCTGGATAAGATGACATGGCTCGTCGGGCTGTTCACCTGACGACCGAGGAGGTAATGCAATGCCCCATGCAAGGATTCCCGAGAACCCGAATCGCGGCATCGCCTACGACCCCGCACGACTGCGCTCCATCCACGTCGCCGGCGGCTGCTTCTGGGGGGTCGAGGCCTACATGGCCCGAATTCCCGGCGTAGCCGACGCGATGTCCGGCTATGCGAACGGGCACACGGACCATCCCACCTACGAGGACGTCTGTCGCCGCGATACGGGTCACACCGAGGCCGTGCACGTGCTCTACGACCCGGACCGCGTATCCCTGAAGACCCTGCTCGAGGCGTACCTGCTCATCATCGACCCCACTCTGCTCAACCGCCAGGGCAATGATATCGGCACACAGTACCGCACCGGCATCTACACCGAAACGGAGGCCGACGCCAAGGTCGCTCGGGAGGTCCTCGACGAGGAACGCGGCCGGCATTCGCGCCGCGTGGTGACCGAACTCGAACCCCTCCGCAATTGGACGAAGGCCGAGGACTACCACCAGGATTACCTGGAGAAGAATCCCGACGGCTATTGCCACGTCGATTTCGGCAAACTGCAGGCCATCCCGCCCCTCGCGCCGGTGGTTGCGCCGGTTGCGGCACCCACGCTCGCACCGCTCCCCTGGCGCCGCCCGACGGACGCAGAGCTTGCAGCCGGCCTCACGACCCTCCAGGTGTCGGTGCTGCGAGACGCCGCAACCGAGCCTCCCTTCCGCAACGAATACTGGGACGAGCACCGGGCCGGGCTCTACGTCGACCGCGGCACCGGCGAGCCGCTGTTCTCGTCGAGCGACAAGTTCGACTCGGGCTGCGGATGGCCGAGCTTCACGCGACCCGTCGACGAGGCGTCGGTACTTGCGAAGGACGACTTGACCCTGGGCATGCGCCGCACTGAAGTGCGCAGCCGAGCCGGGGATTTCCACCTCGGCCACGTCTTCGACGACGGGCCGAAAGCCCGTGGCGGCCTCCGATACTGCATCAACAGCGCCGCCGTCCGCTTCGTGCCCCTGAAGGACATGGAACGGGAAGGCTACGGCGCATACCGGAAGTACGTGGAATCGTAGCGGAGATCACATTCTGACCGAGGAAGAGGAGATCCGATGAACCAACGCCAGCGCAAGAAGCGGGACAAGCGAACCGAGGCGAAAGCCCGCACACGCGTCCTGTTCAACACAGGGACCCAGGTCCACGCCCCCTCGAAGGGCCGCGGCTCCTACAAGCGCAGGAGCAAAGCGGACGAGGACGAGAAGCGCGGGGAGTAGGGGGACCCTATTTCCCCTGAAGACCCGATGTCCGCCGCTTCTGGGGCGGCTGTGACTTGCCTTGCGCCTTCCCTTGAACGTTTCCCTTCGAGCTCTTCTTCCGCTTCTGGCGGATCAGAAAGAGGAGACCGACGACCAACCCCAGACCCAGCGCGACCAGCCCGCCGATCGCAAGCCCGGAAAGGCGCGGGACTTTCGTGAAGAATGCCGTGACCAAGGCCGTCTTGTCCGGCATCACGAAACTCGTGCCGAGTATGGGCGAACCGTTGACCTTGAGGGAGTCTTCCGTCAGCTTGTAGCCGTCCACCGGCGTGAGGGTCAGCTGGATGGTTTCTCCGGCTACAGCGGACGTCTTGTCGGCGGTGATGGTGCCGTATCCGACCGCCGCGATCTTGACATCGTGGGGCGTCGCGGACGACTCGGCGGAAACACCGGTCGTGGCGGCGAACAGGGTCGCGAGGAGGGAGAAGACCGCCAGCTTGGCGAGGATTCGGTTCATGGGAACCTCCTTGGAAGAACGTTGTTTCCAAAGTGATTCTACCATTTCGGCGAATGATGGACGATAGTCCCTGCGAGCGCTATGCTTCAATTGGATGCCTCATCCACGTTCGTCCGAAGTCAATGCGCACCAGCGCCAGGAGGTGCTCCATGCCGCCATTCTGTATGAAATGCGGTAAGCCCGCCGCCGTCTCGGACCGCTTCTGCCCCGCCTGCGGGAGTCCTCTCGCCGTGGCCTCCCTGCCAGTCCAGCCCGGCGTCTCTCCAGCTCAGACGTCGCCTTCCGCGGTCCTTGCCACCGCTCCCGGTCTTGTTCGGCAAGGCCTTTTCAAGTCGACCCACTATCTTCTTGCCGTGACCGGCAGCCATCTGGTATTCCTCGCACTTACGGACCCTCAAAGGAAGGAAGCGGCGAAGCACCCCCGCGCCTCATACAGAGGGCGGAATCCGATGGACGAGATCGCGGCCCGGCCAGGCAGTTTCGCGTTCACGCCAGGAGAAATCGCCAAGGCCGTCTTCAACCCCAGCAAGCGGGTCCAGAGCAACCAGGACGTGCCGGATTCCCTGGAACCCGCCTACCTCGGGCTATGGGTCGGGCCCCGACGCATCGACTTCTATTTTGAAGCCGATGTCGACGAGGCGGCTCTTCGGTGGGCGCTCACGCCCTTCCTCCGGTAGCGAAAAGGCGGCCTCCTCTTTTGAAGGAGACCGCCCTTTGCTTTTACGGGATGGCCTTGGGTCGCATTCTTCGCGAGAACCTGGCCTTTTATATTTTCTCCCGCTTGGTGTAGCTGGTGTGGAGAAGCTCGTGGGCCTTGTCGCCGTAGGGCTTGCCCAGGAACTCGCCGTAGAGGCGCATGACGTCCTGGTTCTCGTGTGAGCGGCGAATGGTCTTGGTGCGGTCCTCGCTGTAGAGGGCCGCGGCGCGCTTCTTCAGGATCTCGATGTCGCCGTGGTGGTAGGGTTGCCCGCCGCCGCCGATGCAGCCGCCGGGGCAGGCCATGATCTCGATGGCGTGATACTGGACCTCGCCGCGCTGGATGCGCTCGAGGAGCTTGCGGGCGTTGCCGAGACCGTGGGCGATGGCGATCCGGATGGGCGTGCCGTTGATGTCGACCGTGGCCTCGCGGATGCCTTCCAGCCCGCGGAGCTGCGTGAAGTCGACGTTCTCGAGCCGGGTGTTCGTGAGCCACTCGTAGGCCGTGCGGAGCGCCGCTTCGATGACGCCGCCGGTGGTGCCGAAGATCACAGCTGCGCCGGAGGACTGGCCCATGGGGTTGTCGAACTCCTCCTCGGGCAGGCCTGCGAAATCCATGCCGGATTCGCGGATCATGCGGCCGAGCTCGCGGGTGGAGAGGACGTAATCGACGTTGGCCTCGCCTTCGCCGGAAAGTTCCGGACGGGCGGCTTCGTACTTCTTGGCGAGGCAGGGCATGATGGACACGATCACGAGGTCCTTGGGGTCGACGCCCAGCTTGGTGGCCAGGTAGGTCTTGGCGACGGCGCCGAACATCTCGTGGGGGGACTTGCAGGTGGAGGGGATGTCGAGCAGGTCGGGGAAGTTGTGCTCGAAGAACTTGACCCAGGCCGGGCAGCAGCTGGTGAGGATGGGGAGGGTGCCGCCGTGCTGCAGGCGGTGGACGAACTCGGACGCCTCCTCGATGACGGTGAGGTCGGCGGCGAAGTCGGTGTCCATGACGTGGTCGAAGCCGAGGCGGCGGAGCGCGGTGACCATCTTGCCGGTCACGCGACTTCCAGGCTCCATGCCGAATTCCTCGCCGAGGGCGACGCGGATGGCGGGCGCGGTCTGGGCGATCACGACCTTGCCGGGCTTGTTGAGGACGTCGAGCACCTTTCGGGTGTTGTCGACCTCGGTCAGCGCGGCGGTGGGGCAGACGGAGACGCACTGGCCGCAGAAGGTGCAGGCCGTCTCGTTCATGGGCAGGTCGAAGGCGGTTCCGATCGTGGTATTGAAGCCGCGATCGATGGCGGAATAGACGCCGACGGTCTGGACCTCGTTGCACATGGTCTCGCAGCGCCTGCAGAGGATGCACTTGTCGGGGTTGCGCACGAGGGAGTAGCTGCTGTCGTCCTTCTTGTAGGTGGACATCTCTCCCTGGAACTTGATCTGGCGGATGCCCAGGTCGGCGGCCAACTCCTGCAGATCGCAGTTGCGGTTGCGTTCGCAGATCAGGCAGTCCGACGGGTGGTCGGAGAGGAGCAGCTCGACGACGATTCGGCGGGCCTTCAGGGCGCGGATCGTGTCGGTCTTGACCACCATGCCCTCGGTGACGGTGGTGGAGCAGGCGGGGACGAGACCGCGGCGGCCTTCGACCTCGACCATGCAGACGCGGCAGGATGCGACCTGGTTGACCATCTTCATCTCGTGGAGGTCGAGGTGGCAGAGCGTCGGGATGCGGATCCCGACCTTCTTCGCCGCCTCGAGGATCGTGGTGCCGTCAGAAACGACGAGCGCGGAGCCGTTGATCGTCAGGTTCAGCATGTGCGTATCACCTCGTCACTCTTTCACGATGGCGTCGACCGGACACTTCTGGAAGCAGACGCCGCACTTGATGCAGCGCTCCTGGTCGATCACGTGGGCCGTCTTGCGTTCGCCGGAGATGCAGGAGACCGGGCAGTTGCGGGCGCAGACCGTGCAACCGATGCACTTGTCCGCGATCACGTTGTAGTGGACGAGGTTCTGGCAGACGCCGGAGGGGCATCGCTTGTCGACGACGTGGGCGAGGTACTCGTCGCGGAAATGCTTGAGGGTGCTGAGGACGGGGTTCGGCGCGGTCTGGCCGAGTTGGCACAGGGATGCGTCGCGGATGGTGGCGCCGAGGATCTCGAGGTCGTCGAGGTCCTTGAGTGTGCCCTTGCCGTCGGTGATGCGGGTCAGGATCTCGAACAGGCGCTTGTTGCCGACGCGGCAGGGGGTGCATTTTCCGCAGGACTCGTCGACCGTGAACTCGAGGTAGTACTTGGCGATGTTGACCATGCAGTCCGTGTCATCGAGGATGATCATGCCGCCGGAGCCCATCATGGAGCCGGCCGCCGTCAGGGACTCGTAGTCGATGGGGATGTCGAGCATGCTCTTCGGGAGGCAGCCGCCGGAGGGGCCGCCGGTCTGCACGGCCTTGAAGGTGCGCCCGTTGCGCACGCCGCCGCCGATGTTCTCGACGATCTCGCGAAGGGTGATGCCCATCGGCACTTCGGCGAGGCCGACGTTGTTGATCTTGCCGGCGAGGGCGAAGACCTTGGTGCCCTTGCTCTTCTCGGTGCCGATGGAGGCGAACCACTCCGGACCGTTCAGAAGGATCGGGCAGACGTTGGCGAGGGTCTCGACGTTGTTGATGATGGTGGGCTTCTGGAACAGACCGCGCTCGGCAGGGAAGGGCGGCTTCATGCGCGGCTCGCCGCGGCCGCCTTCGATGGAATTCATGAGGGCCGTCTCTTCTCCGCAGACGAAGGCGCCGGCGCCAAGGGAGAGGCGGATATAGAAGGTGAAGTCGGACCCGAGGATCTTCTCGCCCAGGAGGCCGTATTCCTCGGCCTGGGCGATGGCGATCTTCAGTCGCTTGACGGCGAGCGGGTACTCGGCGCGGACGTAGACCACACCTTCATCGGCGCCCGTGGCGTAGCCGGCTATGGCCATGGCCTCGAGCACGCTGTGGGGGTCACCCTCGAGCACGCTGCGGTCCATGAACGCGCCGGGGTCGCCCTCGTCGGCGTTGCAGATGATGTACTTCTTGTCGGACGGGGTGTTCAGGCAGGTCTGCCACTTCAATCCGGTCGGGAATCCGGCGCCGCCGCGTCCGCGGAGACCGCTCTTCTTGAGCGTGTCGACGACCTGTTGCTGCGTCATGGAGGAGATGCACTTGCCGAGGGCCTGGTAGCCGTCGACGGAGACGTACTCGTCGATGCTTTCCGGGTCGATCAGGCCGCAGTTGCGAAGGGCGATGCGGATCTGCTGTCCGTAGAAGGGAATGTCGGTGGAGGAGGCGATCTGCGCTCCGCCGTGAGGGTCCTTGTAGACGAGGCGCTGGACGGTGCGGCCCTTGAGCACGTGCTCGGCGACGATCTCGGCTGCATCGGAAGGCTTGACCTCGACATAGAAGACGTTGTCCGGGTAGACCTTGACGATCGGGCCCTTCTCGCAGAAGCCGAAGCATCCTGCCGTGACGACCTGGACCTCCTGGTCCATGCCGGCCTTCTTGATTTCCTGGATCAGCGTGTCGACGATGCGGACGCTTTCCGAGGAGCGGCAGCCCGTTCCTCCGCAGACCATGAGATGCATGCGGTAGCGGTTCATCGACGGCCTGCCCCCTTCCCGATGATCGCGTGGTCGAGCAGGATGCCCTTCACGAGATGCTGGTCCACGATCTCCCTGGCGCGCTTCGGGTCGACGTCCCCATAGAGGATCGGGCCCTTGTCGGGGAAGCGGACCTCGACGACGGGTTCGGCGTAGCAGTAGCCGAGGCAGCCCGTCGCGACGACCGACACGTTGGTCAGGCCGTGCTTCTCGAGTTCCTCGGTCAGCGTCTTCATGGTATCGCGCCCACCGGCGGCGATTCCGCAGGTGGCCATCCCGACGGACAGAACGACACGGTCGGGGTTGGATCCGGTGATGCGCATCTCGGTGCGGGTCTTCATTTCCTCCCGCATCGCCTTCAGTTCCTCGAGCGACTTAAGCTTGGCCATTGTCCGCGCCTCCCTTCGCCATGCACTCGTCGATGATCGACGCGACGTCCTTGGTGGTGACGCGTCCGTAGACGCGGTCATTGACCATCACGACCGGTGCGAGCCCGCAGGCGCCGATGCAGCGGATCGTGGTGAGCGTGAACAGGTTGTCGGACGTGGTGGCGCCGTTCGGCACCTTGAGCTGCTTCGAGAACTCCTTGAGGATCTCCTCCGAGCCGCGCACGAAGCAAGCGGTGCCGAGGCACACGTTGACAACGAACTGGCCGCGGGGCTCCGTGTTGAAGAACGAATAGAACGTGACGACGCCGAAGACCTTTGCGGCGGGCAGCCCTAGCTTGCGGGCGACGTGCATCTGCACGTCCTGCGGCAGATACCCGAAGAGATCCTGCGCGACGTGGAGCACCTGGATGAGAGACCCTTTCCGGTCGGGCAGCTCCGCGATGTAGCGGTCGAGCTCCTCGAGGCGGGTCTGGGTGGTGGATGCGGTGGTCAATCCGTTCTCCTCCCCTCTGTTTGTGCCTTCCCCGGTGGTCAGGGGACAAGGCGGCGGACGTTTCGGCCTCCGATTCGGAGAACCCACAACATGATACCATGCGCCTCCACCGCATGGTACGGGTGCGTCGTGACCAGATTGCATGAAAAAAGCCAACCAATCCATACGGCTTCGGGCGTTTCGCACGATACGGAAATCGTGCACCGCGCACGAGAAGGTTCCATGCGTGGGCGACCCCACGCCGCGTACTATCCAAAGAGGGGGTTCCGTGATACTATGAGTCGCTTTGAATGACCCTTACGTTGCCGTCGCGGAGCCGGCGCCGAAAGGCCCGACCCGAAGGATAAGCGAATAGAGATACGGATATTCCTTCTTCAGGTGCAGCGCATACGACAGCCATTGGGTCGAAAGCAGGACGAACGCGCGCCGGAGGTCTCCTTCGACGTGGTTCTGGTCGGCTTGAGGAAGGCCTTCCAGTGACGCGCGTCGGTCGAACTCGTCGCTCAGGTGACTGACGGCCAGGATGAGCTCGGTGAAGCCCTCGTGCTCGACGAGACTCGGATTCTCCATCAGCCGCAGCAGCACGTCGCGGTGGGAACGGAGCAGACGGGCCATTCCGTCCATGGCCTCCGGCGTGAGGGTGAACCGGTACGTTCCGGCTTCGCACTCGCGACGGGCCGTGGCGAACTCGGCCTCCTTCCAGGTCGAGTCGACGCGGATCCTCGCCGCGAAGACTTGAGGATCCTGGAGTCGTCCGGCCGCGAGGCCGAACAGCTCCTCGCCGATTTCGCGGAAGAAGACGCCGACGACGACGTTCAGCTTGCGGAGCCGGTCCTCCCGGTCCTTCCGGACCAGCGCGGTATCGACCACGATGGTGGAGAAGAGGAAGTACAGCGGCAGGAAGGCCAGTTGCGAGACGAGTCCCGAACCGAGTGACGCAGGGTCTCGGTACAGGACGAGCTGCAGGACGTACAGCGCCGCAGACAGGGCGACCAGCAGCAGGGCAAGGGCCAGAAGCCGGCGGGTCCGAGCGGTCATTCGTTTTGCCAAGGGAGCGCCTCCTTCGCCGGAGACCGCCCTGGAGGCGGAAGCCGGTATGAGTCGAATATACCACACGCGCCCGACGGGGCAGCGCCCCTTTGGGGCAAGCCCCGACGAAGGAACCGCGTTTGATGTATAGTGTAGGGTGAAAAAGAGCTTTGGACGAGAAGGGGCCCAGAAGAGGTCCCGAAGACCGGCCGGACGGCCGGAAGAAAGAAGGACCTGAATGGACCACGTACGTTTCGAAGAACTGAACCTGTCTCCCGAACTGCTGAAGGCGGTAGATGAGATGGGATTCGAGGAGGCCACCGCCATCCAGACCGCCGCGATCCCGCTGATCCTGGCGGGGCGCGACGTGATCGGCCACTCCCAGACCGGTACCGGCAAGACGGCCGCTTTCGGCCTACCCGCCATCGCGGCGGTCGACCCCGACAATCGCCGGATCCAGGTGCTGATCCTCTGCCCCACGCGTGAACTGGCCGTGCAGGCCAGCGAGGAGCTCAAGAAGTTCTCCAAGTATCGCCATGGCATCCGTGTGCTGCCCGTCTACGGCGGCCAGCCGATCGACCGCCAGTTCCGCGGCCTGCAGCAGGGCGCCCAGATCGTCGTCGGCACCCCCGGCCGCGTGATGGACCACATGCGCCGCGGCACGATCCGCCTCGAAGCGCTGAAGATCATGGTGCTGGACGAAGCCGACGAGATGCTCAACATCGGCTTCCGCGAGGATATCGAGACGATTCTGCGCGAATGCCCCAAGGAGCGCCAGACCATCCTCTTCTCCGCCACCATGTCCAAGGAGATCCTTGCCATCACGAAGCTCTACCAGAGGGACCCCGAGCTCGTGAAGATGGAACACAAGCAGCTGACCGTCCCGAGCATCGAGCAGTCCTACTACGAAGTCCGACCGGGACGCAAGGCCGAGGCGCTGTGCCGTCTGCTGGACGCGCATGACCCGAAGCTTTCGCTCGTGTTCTGCAACACGAAGCGCATGGTCGACGACCTCGTCGCCTACCTGTCCGCCAACGGTTATGCCGCCGAGGGACTCCACGGCGACATGCGTCAGACCCTGCGCGACCGCGTGATGGACCGCTTCCGCAGCCGTCGCATCGACGTCCTCGTCGCCACCGACGTGGCCGCCCGCGGCATCGACGTGGACGACATCGAAGCCGTCTTCAACTACGACGTGCCCCAGGACGAGGAATACTACGTCCACCGCATCGGCCGAACGGGCCGCATGGGCAAGGTCGGCCACTCCTACACCTTCGTCGTGGGCCGTGCCGAGATTCTCGAGCTGCGCGACATCATGCGCTTCATCAACGTCAGCATCGAACTGAAGCTGATCCCCTTCGGGGACGAGGTCGCCGACACCCGCTCCCAGCGGACCCTCGAGGCCGTCCGCACCGCACTGCGCGAAGGCTCCCTCGAGAACGGCCTGCGCATCGTCGAGACCCTGATGGAGGAGGACTTCACCTCGGTCGAAGTCGCCGCCGCCCTGGCGAAGCTGGTGGACGCAACCCTGAACACGGACGTCGACAAGGCGCCGAAACGCAGCCCCAAGGAAGACATCAACGCGAGCACGGCCGTCGAGAAGCCGTTGCCCGTCCAGACCCGTCCCTTCGCGAAGAAGCAGAAGGGATACTACGTGCATCGCCGCAAGCGCTAGAACGCCGCAATCGCAAAGGAGCAAGCGCATGAAGAAGATCCTGATGTTCGAGCTGGCCTACTGCCCCTACTGCCGTGAGGCCAAGCGCTTCATGGAGGAGATCCTGGCGGAGCACCCCGAGTACGCCGCGATCGAGGTAGAGCACGTCGACGAGGGCCGGGAACGCGCGCGGGCCATGAAATTCGACTACTACTACGTGCCGACCTACTACGTCGACGGCGTGAAGGTCCACGAAGGCGCCTCGACGAAGTCCGCGGTCGAGGCCGTCTACCGTCAGGCGTTCGAGGAGTAGGGAAGGATCGGGGGGCTGCGGAGACGCGGCTTCGGACCCTCCCGGATCCGGCGACAGCGAGCTGCGGGGCTCATCATGCAAAGGGCGTTCCATCGCGCGGAAAAGCGCGACGGGGCGCCTTTCGCCATACGCGGTGCTTGACGTTCTAACGCAAGGTGGTAAAATTAGTTACCGGATAGACTCCTATCTGGTTTAAATAATTACCACGTGAGGGCTGCGGGAATGAAAGAGATCCTTCGCACGCTGATTCTGGATTCCCAAGAAAGAAGACTCGACCTTGGCGTCCCGCGGCGTCTCCGGGTCGAAGCGGTCCCTGGCAAGGCGACCGTCTGCATCGGGGTTCGCCGTAGCGGAAAATCGACGTTCATGCGGCAGATGGCTCAGAGACTCCTCGAAGCGGGGGTTCCTCGACAGTGCATCGTGCAGCTGGATTTCTTCGACGACCGCCTGTACGACCTGCGAAGGGACGACCTGGCGCTGATCGTCGAAGCCTATGACTCCCTGTATCCGCTCGGCAAGGGCCGCGAGAAGGTCTACTACTTCTTCGATGAGATCCAGTCGATCGAGGGGTGGGAGCCTTTCGTCGACCGTGTGCTACGGACGGAAGGCAGCGAAGTGTACCTGACGGGATCCTCCGCACGAATGCTGTCGAAGGAGATCGCCACGCAGATGCGGGGACGGGCCTTGTCCTGGGAGATCTTTCCTTTTTCCTTCCATGAATTCCTCGACGGACAAGGGCTGGGGGACGAGACCGGCATCTCGACGGCCAGCCGGCTCCGGGTCCGGAATGCGTTCGACGCGTATTGGGAGTCGGGAGGATTCCCGGAAGTCCGCACCCTGGACCGGAACCTCCGAGTCCGGATTCACCAGGAGTACTTCCATGCCGTCCTGTATCGCGACCTGGTGGAACGGCACGACATCCCGCACCCGAAGGCCGTCTCCGACGTCGCCCATTGGATGGTCGAGCATTGCGCCTCGCTCTACTCCGTCAACAAGCTGACCGGCTACCTCCAGTCTCTCGGCCACAAGGTTCCGAAAGCCAGCCTTTCGGAATACCTGGAATGGTTCGAGGACGCCTACTTCTTCTTCACGGTCCGTATCTTCGATGCGTCGCTGGCCCGTCGGAACGCCAATCCGAAGAAGATCTACTGCATCGACCACGCCATGGTCGCTTCCATCTCCTCGGGGATTCTCGTGAATTCGGGACATCTTTTGGAGAATCTGGTGTTCCTGACGCTACGGCGGCTCCATCAGGAGATCTACTACTACAAAACGAAGCCCGGTAAGGAAGTGGACTTCATCGTACCCGTCGGAGGGGGGAAACCCGTTCTCGTCCAGGTCTGCGAGACGCTTCGGAATCCGGAGACACGGAAGCGGGAAATGACGGCACTTACGGAGGCGATGGCGGAACTGGGAGTCGCTGAAGGCACGATCGTGACGCGCGATGAAGAAGAACAGGTGGGCGGGGAGACGGGCACGATCCGCGTGGTTCCCATCTGGCGGTATCTGCTGGAACAGCCGGACTGGATCGATGCATGACAAGGAACAGACTGGCACAAATTGAATTTGAATCCACTTCAGGAGGAGCACCGATGAAGAGTCACTTCAAGGAGCGCGCGCCCCGCCACAGAAGGATTGCCGGGCTGACCGCGCTGCTGCTGCTCCTCGTCGTGCCACTGCCGCAGTTCGCGCCGATTGCGCTGACGGGCTGCGCGACACCGACCGTCTCGCCCGACACATCCCCCGACCCGTCGCCGACCGACCCTTCCAGCGTCCACCTCGACTTCGACTGGGACGTGGTTCGCGTCGACGGGGTCCGGGTCCTTTCGGACCCGGCCGTGATCGACGAGTTCGGCTTCACCCCGGAAGGGCTGTGTAAAGGGGCCATCCCCGGGTTGAAGATCTCCTTTCTCGAGGTCTCCAGCCCCTTGGGTAGTGCCAAGGAAGTGATTCCGCTCCGGTTCACGATCGGATACGAAAGGGCGCAATCCGTCGAATTCACGGGATCGGCGAACGTGGACGAAGCGACCGGAGGTGCGTCCGCTACATACCGCGGTACAGTGCTTGGGGTGAACCTCCAGGCGTTCTACCGCCGCGGACGGATCCATATAACCGACCGCGCTTCCATCACCGCCTTGATGACCTATCTCGGATACGATATCGCGTTCCATACGGACCGGACCATCGACATCACGACTCCGGTCTCCCTCACGTCGACCCCCGAACCGACGCGAGCCCCGCGCTACACGCTGCCCAAGTCGGCCCTGAAGTATATCGGATTCGGCACGTTCGGCAGCTACGTCATGGCGCTGGCCGGGCACGACACGGGAGAGTCGGGAGGCAGCGACACGGTCTTCTTCCTCGAGGGGGGAGGCACCGTCTCGTTCACCTTCGGCTCCTACTTCGGGGAGGGGGACTGGCGGACCTCCGTCGACGGCATCACCGTCACCGATACATCCGGCACGACCTCCCGGTCGGCAGGAACCCGCACGCAACTGGAAGCCAGCGACAAGAGCCGCTTCGCGTTCCAGAAGGGGAGCCTCATCCTGCAGCAGGGAGGCGACGTGAAGGTGTCCGAGCTGATCTCCGCATTCGGGAGTCCGGTTTCGGACGACACGGTGGAAGGCCCCGGCCTCCATTGGGAAGAGACGCAGGCCTGGCACCGCTCGATGGAGTTCCCGGGCTTGGAGATCGAACTCGTTCAGCTCCAGGACGCCACCGACAAGGATGTCTACGAAATCGCTTCCGAGACCTCCACGGACGCGTCCCTGACGACGCCGCTCGGGTGGAAGATCGGCATGTCTGCCACGGACGTGATTGCCGCAGCGGAGACGGTCGACTGGTATCTCCTTCCGCGCATCGGTGCGGACGGTCTCGTGTCCCGACTCGACATCGTCCTCCCCGACTTCTACGGCTACAATGATTCGAACGTCTCGATCACCTTCGAGGAAGACAAGGTCGTCTCAATCGGTTTCAACTACGTCACCGTGGGCTCGTGACGAG
>CAZOHH010000023.1:0-31817 GCA_964579735.1 uncultured Oscillospiraceae bacterium
CCTTCCTCTTGAGAGGAACAGCGGTGTGGATGTCGTGGCGCTTCGGGAACGATTCAAGACGATGAGGTTCCTCGGCGCTTTCGACAAGCTGGCGATGAGCAAAGGGGAAGATGCGATCCGCGCCGAGTTCGAACGTCTCCTGCCCGTGATGCGTCGCGGCGGGTTCATCGTCGGATGCGACCATCAGACACCACCCGGCGTCTCGTACGACGACTACCGTCTCTTTCTGAGTCTCTTCCGAGAATATGCCGGCCGCGCCGGAACGAGGACATGAAAAGCAAGGAACGCGTACGCAGGGCCGTCGATTTCGCGCACCCCGACCGGGTACCGCTGCTCTACTTCAACGAGGACAAGGAGAAGTCCGACGTCGTGCTCATTCCCTACGGCAAGGCGGCCGGCTTCCAGGATCCGAACCCAGAGGTCACGGAGTGGGGATACGTCTGGGAGAAGATCGACGGGACGATGGGGCAGCCCAGGAGCCACCCGCTCACGGACTGGTCCCTCCTCGACGCCTTCGTCCCGCCGGACGCGGCCGCACCGGGGCGTTTCGATGACGTTCCGGCCTTCATGGAGGCCAACCGGGATCGCTACCTCGTCGGCGACCTCGTCATCACGGGCTTCAACATCGCCACCTTCGTCCGCGGCTTCGAGAACACCATGGAGGACCTCTATCTGGAGCCGGAGAACCTCGGGCGGCTCCTCGACATGGTCTTCGACTTCGAGGCCGGAATCGTGGACCGGTTCCTCGCGCTCGGGGTCGACGCGATCTACTACGGCGATGACTTCGGTTCCCAGCAGGGTCTGCTGATGTCGCCGGCGCTGTGGCGCGAGGTCGTCAAGCCGCGCTACGCGAAGGCGTTCGCGCAGGTGCATGCGGCCGGGAAGCACGTCTATTTCCACTGCTGCGGCGCAATCGCCTCGATCCTACCGGACCTCATCGAGATCGGCGCCGACATCCTGAACCTGAACCAGCCCGACATCTTCGGCATCGACGCCCTCGCCGCATACAAGGGACAGGTCTGCTTCAACTGCCCGGTCGACCACCAGACCGTCGCCATCCATGGGACCCGCGACGAGATCCGCGCCTACGTGAAGCGCCTGCACGAAGGGCTCGGCGGACCCGAGGGCGGCTTCTTCGGTTACATCGAAGAATATTCCAGTATCGGCATGAGCCGCGAGAACTACGAAGCAATCAAGGAGGCCTTCGAGGACCTGAAGGCCAGGAGGCTCGCATGATGGAGATCGGATTCTGGGACTACCCTGCCCCGCAGCACGGGTCCCTGGAGCAGTATACGGAAGAGGATTGGGATGCGCTTCTCGACGACATGGTCGAAGGGGGATTCAATTCCCTGGTCCTCGGCATCAAATGGATGACGACGGGATACCGCTCCAACCTGCCTTGGTTGGACCAGAATCCTTCCTGCACCGCGATCTCCTCCGACAACGCGGTCCTACACCATGCGCTCCAGGGAGCTCGAAGACGCGGGATCCGGACGCGGCTGCTGGTGGTCGCGACGCAGTATCCCGTCCGGACGTTCGGTCTGGAGCCCGTCCTGACGCCGGAATGGACGACGGAGGTCTTCGGGGAACCCTACGGATACTATGACCTGGACCACCCCGGACTGGAGGAACGGATCCTCGATCTGTTCCGAGAAATCGTCCGCCTGTTCGGGCAGCAAACCGATGGGATGGTCATCGAACTCGAATTCTGCGACCGGGAAGAAACGCATCGCGTCGAACGATACGATCTCTGGGCAAAGGAAAACGGTCGTCCTGATTTCGCGACGATCCGACGCGTGGTCCTGGAGCCAAGGAGCTTCCCTTTCCGACATTGGCGCGACTACACGACGCAACGGCGCATCGACGTCCTCCAGCGGATCGAGGGGCTGTTGCGCGAAGAAGGCTTCAAAGGCGATGTCTCGACGATCGCCGAGATCGAAAGCACCCATTTCGCCGTCATCGGAAACATGAACCTCGACATGGTGCGGAATCAGCTCCCGGATTGCGGTCTCGTGACATATGACGGCTACTATGATCGGCGGATCAATCGAGCCGCCACCATGGATTTCTGCATGCTCCAGCCGAAGCGCCTGGGGGCCGTCGTGCGCTTTCTTTCCCGCGGCGTGATGCCGTGGTCCGATGATCCGGCGCGATTGGGCTCCTTGGAGGACCAGTGGCGGATGACCCTCGAGGACGCCACGGCATGCCGGCCGGATTCCCTGTGGTTCATGGGCAGCGACTGCCGCGTGGAGGGCATGGTCTGCAGCGTGGACCGCCTCCCGGCGTTCGGATTCAAGGACGGCCGCGAAGCACGCCGCAAGTTGATGGCCATGGCGCGCGAATCCGGACTGGCCGTTCCCCTGACGAATCCATGAGCGGAATCCCGATCGCACGGAACGGCGAAGCCGCAGTCTCCCTGGTCATCGGATGCGACGCTCCTTGCTTCTTCCGGTGGCTTGCCGAGGAACTGCAGCACTATCTGTTCCGTCTGTCCGGTGCCGTGTGCCCCATCGTGGAAGCCGGCCGAGAGGAGGACGTTCCCGTAGCGGGAATCCTGATCGGGACGCCTTCCGAGCACGCGGGGATCCGCGATCTGCAGCGCGGGGGAGGCTTCGATCCCGCGAGCCTTACTGTGGATGGATTCGTTCTGAACACGTTCATGCGGGGAGGAAGACCAATACTGGTCGCAGGAGGCTCCGGGGAACGAGGCGCCATGTATGCGGTGTACGATCTGCTGGAGCGCCTGGGCGTCATATTCCTGCTTTCCGGCGATATCCTCCCCGAACCGAGCAAGGATCTGGAGATCCCGGAAATGGACGTCCGTTCGGAGCCTTTGGTTCGTCGGAGAGGTCTGCACATGAGGCATTTCGTGATGCCTTGGATGGGTCTCGAGGACTTCTGCCGACTAGTCGACCAGATGGCGAAGATGAAGTGCAACTACCTGGAATTCTATTGGTATGAAGGCGGTCCCTGGGTTCGGTACGCTCATGGGGGCACGGAACGGAAGATCGGCGACCTATACCCACGCGAGGCCGGATACGTGGCGTGGCGAAGCGAATCGTACTCCTTTTCCGCGATGGACGCCACGACCGCGAGGGACGCGCTCCCCTTCCCGCGGCCCTGCGCCGAGGAGTTCCAGGAATGCGACACCCCGGAAGCCGCCCATGACGTTGCCAGAGAACTGCTCCGGAAGATGATCCGCCATGCCCATGCCCGCGGTCTCGAAATCTGGCTCGGAGCGGGGGACTGTCCAACCGTGCCTCCCAATCTCGGACGCGATTGCAGGACCGCGGTGGACGCTGGAAGCTTCGGTTTCATGATCCCCCCCGGTGATTCAGTTGGCGTCGAAATCTGGACCGCCATACTG
Organism: uncultured Oscillospiraceae bacterium; assembly: GCA_964579735.1. Taxonomy (GTDB): domain Bacteria; phylum Bacillota; class Clostridia; order Saccharofermentanales; family UBA5734; genus CAILLO01. The sequence goes on from CAZOHH010000023.1 coordinate 3,368, forward strand.
GAGAGCATGTTCGAAATCTACCCGGAGGCCGATGGTTACTGGCTCTGGCTTGCGGAGTCCTATTTCGACTCGCGCGACGTCCGGACCGTCGAGGTTCTCCAGCGGCTGGACGGACTGCGAGACCTGATGCCTGACCGGAATCGGCTCGCCGAGATGGGATACGACCAGTATCTCGAGAATCTGGAAGACGAACGCATCCTGCTCGGAGACCTATCGCTGGTGCACTACGCATGCGAGGTCCTGGGGAACATGAGGCGCCGTCATCCAGAAATCGGACTAGGCGCTTCGCTGCTCGGGCGGAGCTACCTCTTTCCAATCCTGCATGCCTCGCTTCCCATGGACATTCGTCTGCAGAGCATGGAGGCTTCTCCTTGCTGGAACCGTCGGTCCCGCGTCCCGATGAGGAATTTCGGGGGTATGGATGGCCGGGAGATCTTTTTGGTGCCGAGACTGGACGACGATGAAAATGCTTTTGCGCTGCAGTGCAACGTCGGTCTGTACGAACACGACCAGGTCCTGGAAGGAAGCGTGTTGTACGGCGTCGCCGGGATCGCCGCTCAAATCGGCAAGATCCGCGGTTCCGAACAGAATGCGGCCTACCTCATGGAAGGCTGCTGGCGACCGAACTCCTCCGCCGATGCATTCTACGATTCCTATGCAGGACGGGTGTTCGGCAAGGTGGCTGGGCCTGTCGTCGCCGATGTCTATCGGCGACTCGACCGGATCGAGCTCGACCTGGGGCTTCGAGCGGATGTGCGTGAAGCCGGGCCTTGCCTGCAGGGAATGGGCAATTTCCTGAACTACGCGGACTCGCGGGATGTCCATTGGATGAAAGGCTATCGTCGGATTCCTCCTCCTGGCGCCAGGGAGTCCGGCTTCGGTGCGCACGGCGATTTGAAAGACCCGCCGTTCCTGCAGAGGCTTGCATACAGGACCCGTGCTTTCATGCAGGCCGTCGAGCGATTCCATGGGGCACTGGCGCATACCGAGGAGGCGCGACGCACGGCGCGTCCTGAATCCCTCCCGGAACTCGCGTTCCTTCAAGCGAAGATCCATGCATTCTGCCTGCACCTGGAGACTTGCAGCGAGGTCATGCGAGGCCTCGCAGGACTCGAGAGCGCGTATGCCGAACCGTCGGAAGACCTTGTCGCTTCCGCGCTTTCGCAGAGCGCCGAGGCTTTCGCCGATGCCCTCGAACGAGCCGTCCGCACAGCGGAGGCGCTTGCCGCCTGTGCAGCTCACCCGGGAGAACGTCATCTGCTTTTCCGATACGACGTAAGGATGATCCTGCCCATCCGCGAGTTCGGACGCCATGTCGGGAACCTGCTCCATCGGTCCGGTTCTGGCTTGGAGGGATCTCCTCCGAACTGGGACATCATCGATCCGGGAGGATAAACATGAACATGGAACCGGGTGATTTCCCAGGACGTCAGGACAACGAAGTCCGTTCAGGTCTCCTGCCACGAGAGGTCCGCGATCGCTTCGAAGCGTGGTGGAACCGATCCAGCCTCGGGCGGCCACTTCTGCACGTCGTCGCGATTCGCGACGCACCGGTCGGTGGATGCGTTCCCTTCCCCGACGCAGCGGACCCGGAAGCGCTGCACCTCGATGTGGACCGGAAGGTCCGCTGGATGCAGGAGCGGATGAGAACGCATCTCCACATGGCCGAGGCCTTCCCGAACCTGGACGTGGACATCGGACCCGGTTCTCTGGCGGTCTATCTCGGATCGGAGCCGGTCTTCGCCTGGGACACCATCTGGTATCGGGAATCCGTGCACGACTGGAAGACGAAGGGCGAACTCGTGTTCGATGACACGAACCGATGGTGGCGCTTGCACCGGGAGAAGATCCGAAGAGCCAAGGCTCTCGCCCAGGGACGGTTCCTCGTGAACGTTCCCGACCTCATCGAGAACGTCGACATCCTGGCCTCCCTGCGGGGAGCCCAGAAACTCTGCATGGATCTGGTCGACGATCCCGAGGAGGTCGAGCGGCGGATCGATCAGATCGATCGGGCCTATATCGAGTACTTCGACCGGCTCCGCGAGATCGTCCGCGGCATCGACGGCAGCTGCAGCTATACCTCCTTCCAGATCTGGGGGTCCGGCAGGACGGCGAAGATTCAATGCGATTTCAGCGCTATGATGTCGCCGCTGCAGTTCCGGCGGTTCGTTGCCCCTTCCCTGCGTCGTCAATGCAGCTGGCTCGACCATTCCTTGTACCATCTCGACGGCCCCGACGCGGTACGCCACCTGGACGCGCTGATGGAGATCGAAGATCTCGATGCGCTCCAATGGACGCCCGGGGCGGGCAGGCCGGATGGAGGGTGGGAAGGCTGGTACGATATCCACGACATCGTGCGGAGGGCGCGGAAATCCCTATGGATCCGGATGCACGACGGAGGATTCGACCAGTGGCTCGCGCGTAGCGACCGGCTGGTCGACCGGTACGGCCCCGACGGATTGTATCTGCTGTATCCGGCCATGACCGAAGATCAGGCGGAGCGACTCGTTACACATGCCGAAAACCATTGGAGCTAGACGGGCCGCGTGCCCGGCGGAAGGAGTGCGACGTACATGGATCGAAGAGAAAGGCTGGAGGAGGTCTTCCAACGGCGAAAGGCGGACCGTACCCCGACGCTCGGCGGCTGGATTGCCTGTCCCGAACACATCTGCGGTCTCACCGGCATCACGCTGGACGAGTACTGGGAATCTCCAATCGAGCATTCCGTCGACGCGTATCGCGAACTGGAATGCGACGGATTGGTCGACATCCTCGTGCCGAAGAGCCGGGAGGACTACCGCATCGTGGATGCGAACACCTACGTGAGTGCAACCCATGGGTACACACTAGAGGAAGCGGTCGAACGGATCGAGGCGATGCCCTCTCCTGAGCGGTTCGAAGCGGATTTCGATATGGAGGCCCATTACGCGCGCTTCAAAGGTAGACTCCTGTCGAACCAGGACATCTGCAGGGACATCCTCTACATGCCGGCGCAATGGAGCGCGGGAGCAAAGGTCAACTGGTACGATGACTTCGGGTACGAGAATTTCTTCCTGATTGCAGGACTCTATCCAGAACTCGCCATTCGTCTCTTCCGCATCGGGGGAGCCATGGGCCTGTGCCGTTCGCGCCTCGTCGCCAGAGCCGTCCAAGAGGGGATCTACCCGCACGCGCTCCTGATGGGGGAGGACATCTGCGACCAGCGTGGACCCATGATCTCGCCGGAACTGTTGCGGGAGTACTACGTCCCCGAGCTGGCGCGCGGTCTCGAACCTCTATTGGAGGTCGGCTGCCGGCCCGTGTGGCATAGCGACGGAGACGTGCGGCCCCTTCTCGATATGCTGATTGAAGCCGGGATCGAGGGCTTCCAGGGGTATCAGCCGGAGTGCGGCGTGACGTTGGATCTTCTTGTGGAAAAGAGGACGCGGGACGGCAATCCGCTGCTCCTGTTCGGTCCGATGGCGGTGACGACCGAACTGCCGGTCATGACGCCCGCGGAGGTCCGCGAGAAGGTCCGGCGGGCGATCCTCACCTGCCAGGGGAAAGCGGACCTCGTCCTCTTCACGTCGAATACGATCAATCCAGACGTGCCACTGGAAAACGTCCGAGCGATGTACGAGGAAGTCCGGAACGCATAGGTCCGATGCCGGCCCTTCTGCCCGAGGCTCCTGTTCGACTGGATTGTACTGCACGTCGTGGAGAAAAGTCCACGATGCACAATATCGTCCCATTGTCCCGACGTGGGCACCTCCTTAGAATGGAATGAGGACGACCCCGTTCCCGTGCGTCCGCTTGCGGACCGCACAGCCAAAGGAGGAGGACCCATGAGAACCAAGAGAATCCTTGCGATTTCCTGCATCCTGGCCCTGCTGGTCGGCGCCATGCTGACCGGAATGCTCTCCGGCTGCACCCCAGCCGGCGAGAAGATCACCATCGAAGTCCTGACCTGGCATGGCCCCGATTCGGCGACCAAGTACTACGCCGGATACCTCGAGATGGCCAAGAACTACATGAAGACCCACACGAACGTCGTCATCAAGATCAAGTACGAAGCGGATGGAACCTACGGCAACATCCTCGAGACGGGATTCGCCGGCGGAACCGCTCCCGACATCATCCAGATGAAGTCCGCGCAGCGTTCCACTTTCAGCGCGAATCTGCTGGACCTCCGAACCATGCTCAATGAAGCCAGCGCCTACGACACGCGCAACGCGAAGTGGATCGACAATTTCGTCGGCGGCGAGGGCGCGTTCCCGGCCGAGAAGAGCGGCGACGTGGAAACCGCGTTCCTGTTCGTTCCGAACGACGGCAACCCGGACGTCTACACCGGCAACTCCTATATCTTCAACAGCTCGCTGGTGAAGAAGGCCGGCCTTGACCCGAAGGCCACCCCGAAGACCTGGAAGGACATGTTCATCTGGCTCGAAGCCCTCAAGAAGAACACCGCCATCGACCCGATCGCCGGCTCGTCCGACGTCGGCGGCAAGGTCTCCCAGATGGGCTACTCCTTCGGCGTGAAGTATGCCGACAAGTTCTTCGACTCCGCGATCACCGACGCCGCCTTCGCGGGCGACCTCTGGTGGGACAAGCTCTATGCGCTGACCTGCTATGAAAAGGGCTCCGCCATGGCTCTCGACAGCCTGGCGTACTATCCCGCCATGATGGCCCTCATGAAGCAGCACCTCGGCTACTACCAGCCCAGCTGGTACGAGAACACCGCCGAGACCGAGAAGCTGACCTTCGCCAGCGGCAAGGCCGCCCTGATGGTCACGGCGTTCTGGGACTACAGCACGCTGGCCAGCGCCCTGACCAAGGACAAGTTCCCGGACGGCTACGGACTGTTCCCGATTCCCTATTTCGGAGCTGACACCCTGGCCTACTGCGTCGAGAAGGGCTGGATCACCCAGGCCGAAGCCGACGCGGCAGCCCCCTACGCCGTGACGCGCCCGAGCGCCGGCGGCGGCAGCGGCCGTCATGAATACGGCTTCACCGTCAACAAGAAGACCGCCGAGAATGCCGAGAAGCTCGCGGTGGTCAAGGACTTCCTGATGTACATGACCTCCAAGACCACCCAGGACAAGTACGTCGTGACCGCACAGTCCCTGTCCCCGGTCAAGGACGTCGCTCTGATCGACATGATGAAGCAGTTCATCGTTCCTGAACCCGATGGTGGGTTCGTCACCGACATCCTCGGCTACACCGTGGTCGAATGGGGCAAGAGCGGCTGGGACGTCGAGATGATCAAGTACCTGAAGGGCGAGCAGGACTGGCAGACCACGATCGCCGCCGTCTCCGCTCCCGAGTGGAAGGGCGATATCCCGACCGTGGAAGCCCTGCAGACCGCCGTCGACACTGCGAAGACCGACCTCGACGCGGCAGCTGATGCCGACAAGGAAGCCAAGCAGCACGCCCTCGACGCCGCGAAGCTCCGCCAGAAACTCTACGTGCAGTATTATTATGACAAGACCGGAAACTGGATGGAACTCGGTTGACCTGACCCTTTGATGCCGCGGCCGGTCCCGACGTTCGCGCGGGGCCGGCCGTTTCTCCATTCCGAGGAGGGCGAGATGGCCAAAAAACCGACGAACGGCGGAATCCGCGAAAAGGTGCTTTGCCTCGTCCTGGACGTGGAGCCCTCCGACCTCCGCAAGCCGGGATACCGAAGAAAGGCGTTCGGCCTCACGGCGCTCGTAGGTCTGCTCTTCGTACTGCCGGCCTTCCTCAGCAACATCGTCTTCGACTGGATTCCCATGCTCGATGGCATATACAAGTCGTTCTTCCAATGGAGCCGCTACACGGACCCGGTCTTCGTCGGCATGGAGAACTTCCGTCTGATTCTCGTAGACCCCATGTTCTACGCCTCCTTGAAGAACATGCTCTTCTTCCTCGTCGCGAATCTCGTGCTGATGCTGCCCACGATCATCGTATGCGTCGTGATGTTCCGCATCCGCAGCTCGAAGACGCAGTACATCTACCGAATCCTGCTGAGCCTGCAGATGGTCATCCCGGGACTCGTGTTCACGCTGATGTGGATCTTCCTGCTCGGATACGACTTCGGTGCCATCAACCACCTGCTGCAGAACCTTGGCTTCGACCGCATCATGTTCCTCGGAGATGCCTCGCTCATCAAGTGGACCGTCCTCCTCACCGGAATTCCCTTCGTTTCGGCCAACACCGCGATGATCTACATCGGCGGCCTGAACGGCATCGGGGAATCGGTCTGGGAGGCCGCGCAGATCGAGGGCGTGGGCCCCATACGCCGTTTCACCGCACTGGAGTTTCCCCTGATCATCGGCCAGTTCAAGCTCAACCTGATCGGCGTGCTGGGAGCTTCGATCACCGCATATGGGCAACAGCTGATCTTCTACAACGGCTCGGTCCACCAGGGGATCATGACCCCCGGACTCCTCATGTATTTCAAGGCTTTCCCCAACACGGGCGCGCCCGAGTACGGGTACGCCTATGCCCTGGGCCTGCTGCTGTTCGTCGTGGCCCTCGCCATCTCCCTACTCACGATGAAATTCGTGAAGAGCGCGGAATGAGGCGCACGATGAGAGGAGATCGACCCATGGACCTGAAACCTGCGCTCCCTGCCTTGACGAGTCGACTGCGTCGCATTCGGCCGTCCGACATCCTCAAGAACGCGTACATGGTGGTCGTCGTGGCCCTCATGCTTTTCCCGCTGTACCTCATGCTGATCGGATCCGTGAAGAACCTCGATCAGATTCTGGACAATTTCTTCGTGCCGACCTTCCCGCTGAATTTCGGAAACTACGCCAAGGCGTTCCGCTTTGTCTCGCCATATTACCTGAACACGGCCTGGTACGCCGTGCTGAGCACCGTTTCCACCGTGTTCGTCGCCGCCATCGCCGGCTACTCCTTCGCGGTCCTGCGCTTTCCGGGGAGACGGATCCTGTTCATGGTGCTGTTCGCCAAGATGTTCCTGCCCGGAATCATGAGTCTGGTGCCGTCGTTCCTGCTGGCCACGAAGCTCGGCATCCTGAACACGTCGCTCGTGATCGTGCTGTTCTGCGTCGGCACATCCCAACCCTTCTGGGTGTTCGTCATGAAGACCTTCGTGGGGCAACAGCCGAAGGAGCTGTTCGAGGCCATGCGCATCGACGGCGCGAGCGAACTGCAGATATTCCTGCGCCTGGCCTTTCCGCTGCTGCGGCCGATGGTTTCGCTCATGTCCTTGAACGTGATTCTTTTCGTGTGGAATGACTTCATCTGGCCGCTGGTCACGCTGACAGACCCTGCCAAGCGGACCATCACGGTCGGCATCTTCAAATTGGCCGCCGCCGCAGGCATCGACTACGGCATGCTGATCGCAGGGTATGCTCTCGCCGCGCTGCCGTTGCTGATCGCCTTCTTCTTCTCGATGAAGCAGTTCATGGCGGGGCTTACGGCTGGAGCCATCAAGTTCTGACCCCTTCGGCACGCGGACGACCAAGACACGAAAGCACGAGGCACCACGCATGTTGGTCCAACTCGATTCCATTCCCGAAACCGAATCGTACTCCCTCCTCCGGCTTGTCCAGAATCTGGAACGACGACTCGAGACCCTCGTCGGCGATGGACTCGTGATCCACCTGGCGCTGGTGCCGGATGCGCCGGTCTCTCTGCATCTCGTCTCGTCGGCGCGTTCGGCGACGATCACGGGCCGCACTTTCACGGACCTTTCCGGAGGGGCTTTCTGGTTCCTGGAGAAACTGGGCTTCCTGTTCGAATTCTCGCGGGAGTACCCACCCGAGCACACGATTCTGGCATTTCCGCTTCTGGACCGCACCTTCGAGCTGCCCATCCGGCAGCGCGGCATCCGGATGCACTTGAACTTCGTCCAGGACCAGAGCTGCTTCACCGAAGAGGAGTTCGGCGACTTCGTCGACCGGCTTCCGACCCTCCGAATGAACTATCTGCTGTTCCATATGTACGCCAACCAGGAGTGGTACCCATTCACCTATCGGGGCGTGGAGCAGCTGGATCTGACCGTGGGCAATCTCGAGCGCAAGCCTCTGCGCGAGGACATGATCGGCCGGGATCGGATCCTCGTGAAGGAACACTGGTTCCCCCGCGAATATGAAGGAATCGTGGACCCGGCCGAGCTGCGCGACGCGATGTACGGGCGCTACCAGCGGATGATGGCCCGAGCCCGCCGGCAGGGCACCGCCGTCGCCGTGAGCTTCGAGCCAGAGTCCGTCGGCGGGTCCTTCGCCGACCGCTTGGCCGGCTGGGGCGCGGAGGCGCCAGAGAAGGCGGAAGCCACACTGGCCGAGGACTGGCAGGCGGATTGGTCCGGCAGGCCCCTCGCGGACGCGGACGTGCGGCACCCCCTGATGCGCGACCTGGCGGCGGCGCGCGCGACCGCCATCCTCGACGCCTTCCCCGACCTCGACGAGCTGCATCTGATCTCCCGGGAAGGGACCTCGTACCGCATGCCCGACGAGGCGGCGTATCTGGGCGAACTGAAGCGGCTGACCGACCGGTTTTCCATTCCGGTCGAGGAACTCGACCTCGGTTCGATCCGTGAGCCCGTGGTCATCTCGGATCGCACGATCGCGGGAAACCCTCGCTCCTACCCCTACTGGACCGTTCCCGAGGGAGAGAACCACTTCGCCACGGTGACCGCCGTGCTGCGCTTCGTCGAGTTCGCGCACGATATCCTCGCCTCCGAGCCGCTGGCCTCGCGCCTCGCCGCGCGCGGAATACGCCCCGTCGTGACGGTCTATGCGCCGAACCCCGTGACGGTGCGCCTGACGACGCCCCTCATCGCGCGCATGCTGCCTGCCGGGCATGCGTTCCACCTGCTGTCCGACTACGGCGCCCGCGATATCGCCCGCGGGATGGACGACTGGAAACCACTGATTCCGAAACTCGACGTCGGACTCGTCTCCTGGCTGGAGTTCGACGGGTGCATGATGCTGGCCCAGGGCTGGAGCGAGTCCATCGCCGACAACGTGCGCAAGGCCGACGCGTTGGGAATCCGGACGCAGATGTTCAACCACTGGCGCGTGCGCACCAACGAACACAACGCGCGGGCCGCGGCCGACGCCATGTGGGACCCGGCGGCGGACGCGGCGTGCCAGTCGGAGGAATACTGGCGGGCACTGTACGGCGCCGGCGGGGTCGATGCGGCTCGCAGCGCCTATGGGGCGCTGGAACGCGCGACGGTCTATGCGAAGGAGCGCAATTTCAACGTCGGCTTCACGACGGACTGGGTCGTCCGGATCTGCACGGAACCCCCTGGCTATTACTGGCGCTACTTGCTCGCTTCTTCGGAGAACTACGCCGATGCGGCCCGCGCCTTCGACGCTCTGACGGATGCGTCTTGCCCGCGTGGACGGGAACAGGCGCGCTATATGGCCGACATGTGCCGGATCTCGTCGGACCATCTCCGTGCGGTGCACCATCTGCAGATGGCCAAGCTTCCGCTCGTCGGATTCAAGCTGTGGCCTGTTCCGGTCGAGGACCCGGCCTGCCTTCCACCCCCGGAGTTCCTGGCACCGCTTCTGGCCGAGGCCCGCGCCGGGCTGGAGCTGGAATACGGCTTCATGCGGACCTTGGCCCGATGGACGCGCACGTGCGATGAGCAGGGTCAACTGGCCATGCACCAGCAGGGCCTGATCGAGCCGTTCGAGGAGCTCGTCGCCGCGCTGGACCGCTGGGTCGGGCAGGAGGCGGCGCATGCGCAAGGATAGCCCTTTCCTGCTCGAAGAAGTCGACGCGCTGCGTGCTTCGCTTCTGAGCGGGGAAAACCGCCGCACGGCACTGTTCGACATGCTGCGTTCGTCGGCGCGCGCATCCCCTGCCGACTTCGCATGGTTCGTGCCTTTCGTGGCCCTCATGACCCGCGATCCCGGGGACGTGGAGCGTGCGCGCAACACCATCCGCGCGTATATCGAGAAACTCGAGCCGATGTCCTTCTGCTCGGGTCTGCAGTTCCATTTCTGGTGCTTCGCATTCCCCCACGCGAAGGTCTCCCTGTATTTCCAGTGGCTATGCACGATCGACGCCTTCGACCCCGAGGAGGAAGAGCATATCCGCCGGAAACTCGTGGCCTATCATTACGTGAACTTCTTCTACGGGCTGCGGACCAAGCCGGACCCGGAGTGCGTCGACAACCAGACCCTTTCGCTGGCCTTCTCGACGGCGCTGGTGGGCGTCCTGTTCAGCGAGGGGGAGAACCCGAGCGCCATGGCGCAGGTCATGCGGGAGGAGGGGTTGGCGCGCCTGCCGACCGTTCTCGGCAACATGGACCCATCGGGCTACTCCGGCGAGGGCAGTTCCTATATGGACTGCGTGAATGGGCCGGCGATCCCGCTGGCCATGGAACTGCTGGAACGCGTGACCGGGGAGAGGGATCTCCTTTTCAAGCCTTTTCCGCCCAACGGCGCCGAACCCGTGAAGGTGCTGCGCATGGTGGCGCGGGAGTTCATGCCGGGTGGTCTCCTGCTGCCCTGGGACAACTATGGATACCAATTCGGCGTCCGCTCGACCCTGGCCTACGGCGCAAGGAAGACGGGCGAGCCGCTCTTCTCCTACCTTCTGGAGAAGGAGTGCATCCTGACGTACGACATCGGCATCGGCTGGGCCTACGACGACCTCGTGTGGACGCTCGTATGGTGGCCTGCGGCCACACCGGAAGAAGAATGCGCACTGGACTGGGCGGAACCCGGTGTCGGTGGCGCACTGGTCTCGACCGACCGCCTGCGCTACTGCGCACAGCTGTGGGACGAGTCGACGCCCGAAGTGCCGACCCGTGCCCACGTGAATCCGAACATGGTCCTCTTCAACGGCTTCGGCACACCCTTGAGCGCCGACGGCTCTCCATCGGCCGGGGGAGTCCCGCGCTTCCAGTTCGCCGACACCTGGCGGACCCTCCACCACTTCATCGGCGCCGCACCCGAGTACAACTACGGGGACGGGTGCGCGGGGGCTCATTCAGTACTGGTCGTGGATGGGATGGAGAGCTTGCGCGCCCATGCCGAGGCGGCCCAGCTGGGCGCCGTGGACGCCCGGGCCGGGGCGGGCACGCTGCGGGCGGACGTGACGCCGATCTACCGGGAGAACTTCCCCGACGTCCGGCGCGTGGAGCGGCGGACCATGCTGCACGAGGACGCCTTCTTCACCGTGGAGGACCGGTTTGCAGCGGACAGGCCGCACTCCGTCGCCTCCCGATTCCTGCTGCGGCCGGAGTGGACCGAGCCCGAGTTCGGAGCCGCGATCCGAACGCCGGAAGGCGTGACCCTGCATCTGGCCGAGCTGCTCGGCGGCTGCACCGTACAGCGGGAAACGGTCATCGGCCACCCCGCAATGCCCGACGGACAGAGCCGGCTCGTGGATTTCGTTTCGGTGGGGAAGGACCTGCGCCGACTATTCGTGGCCTTCATCGGGTGCGACGTGTCGGAGGAGTCCTATGCGGTACGGTTCCAGGCACTGGCCGACAACCGCGACGGATACCCGGAGGTGCACGACTCACTGTTCGCAAGCGACGTCCTCCTCGACCTGACGAGCCCACCCCATATGGAGGCCGGGCTGTCCGTCTCCCGGACGTGGTGGTACGGGAAGCGCATCGCACGCCCTTCTGGGCCTGCGTACCTGAGGCTTCCCCTTGGACTGATCCGCCCGGCTCTTTTCCTCGATGGCCATGAGATCGACCTCTCGCCCTGGAGCGTCAGCGGCACGCTGATCCGCCCTCTGGTGCCGATTTCCACGACGGATCATGCCGGAGATGCGCTCGAGGTCGTCTTGCGCACCGACGTGCCCGTGAGCCATTATGATGGGGACGGGGACGGGACCATCGGGATGGCCGGCGGCATCGGGACCTGTCGCCCCATCGAGGCCGAACGAATGGTGCAGGCATCCTATCGGGACGGTATGCTGACCGTTGGGACGAACCGGCGCACGTTCCAGATCCCGTACGCGCTGATGGAGGACTGACCGTGGACGACTTCGAATGGATGGAGCGCGTGTTGTCGGATCGGTCTTCCTTGGGTGACGCGGCGGCTCACGAGGATTGGCGGGTGCGCTATGCGGCGGCGGTCGCCATGGGACGCACGGGAGATCGATCCTATCTGCAGACTCTTGCCGCGCTGCTCGAACGCGAGGACGGCCGGCCGCTCTATGACCAGCCGAGGGCCAGCTTTCCCGGAAGCCACGACGACACCCGGATGGCCGAACAGATCCTGGCCGTGCACGAGGTATTCGAACGCGAAGCCGGAGACTTCGAGCGAGAAGCGTGGAAGTGCCGCGGTCGCGTGAAGCAGGCCTGCCTGTTCGCCATCGGCGATATCGGATTCGCCGACGAGTCGCTTCGGCGCAAGGTCGAGGCGTATCTGGTCGAAACCGACGATGTCGTGCGCATGGCGGCGGCCCGGGCACTGGGACGAATCGGGGATGCAGGGAGCCTGTCCGCCCTGGAACCTCTGCTGGACGTTCCGGAATTCTGCTCCCGCACGGAGGCGCGCAAGGCAACGGACAAGTTGCAGCGTGCATCGGTCGATTCGAGCGCGACCGTAGGAACTGCAGGGGGCGAAGCATGAGTGCATCGGGTATGTCGGGAAGCCGATTGACCGTCGCCATCGGTTCGACCTCTTCGAGACCTGGCGACCTCGTCCACAACCTGGGTCAGATCCAGCGCCTCGCGATGCAGGCCGGCGCCGTCGGATGCGATGTGCTGCTGACCCCCGAGATGAGCGCTTCCGGATACGGCGGCTACCCCGAGGTGCTGGCCCTCGCCGAACCGGCGGGGGACGGACCGGTCTACCGGGGGCTCGCCGATATCGCAACCGCGTCCGGGGTCATCGTGCTCGCGGGATTCGTCGAGCGTGTCGGAGCGCTGCGCCACATCGCCCACTACGCCGTGGAGCCGTCCGGACGGTTCACGGTCCAGCGCAAGATGCGCGCGACCCCTGCGGAGCGGCCGCTCGACCCCGCTGTGAAGCTCTTCTACGACGATACCGAGGAAATCGGCCACGTCGTGCCAGGTGAAGAACGCTTCGAGTTGCTGAAGATCCGGGGAATCCCCTGCGTGACCGTCATCTGCGCCGACTGGGGCGTGCGCGGTCTGCCGGGGATCCTGCAGCATCTGGGCGCTCGGATGGTCTTCCTTCCGACCGGAGCCGGCGGCATGCGGGTGGATCGCGTCGACGACGAGGAACTGTCGACCGAGGAAGGTCGCGCGAAGTATGCCCGATTGGTGGACGAACGCCCCTACACCGGCCGGGGCGCATTGGATTGTCGGGATCGGGGCTGGGGGTTCGCGGCGGTGAACCTGTGCGGCTTCGATGGGAAACAGCGGTATCATGGGGGAAGCGGGAGCATCGTGACGCCGCAGGGAGACGTGGCGGCCGTGATTCCCGCCTGCCCGAACTTCACCCGCGCCGGTCCGCGGCTGGCGTTCGCCACGCTCGATTTCTAAAGGATCCATCGAACTGGGAATGGAAGGAAGGGAGCGGCCATGGACGTGAGGTTGGACAGGGATGGGTACCGAGGTCGCATCTATGACGAGACGTGCACCCAGGCCGCTTTCCTCGTGGGCGGCATCGGGACGGGAGACTTTTCCGTCGGTGCGCGCGGCGAGTTGAAGGACTGGGAGATCTTCGAGACGTCCGGCAAGGGAAATTTCCTGCCGAACACGTTCTTCGCGATTCGCACGGACGACGGGATGAAGGTCGACGCACGTGTACTCGAGGCGGAGATCCAGCCTCCCTACTCGAAATCCCATGGCTTTTACTCGCACGAGGTGGCGGGTCTGCCCCGGTTCCGCCATTCCGCGCAGACGGCGGAGTACCCGTTCGTACAGGTAAGGCTCGAGGACGACGGGTTCCCGGCATCGGTGGAACTCGAGGCCTTCAATCCCTTCATCCCGCTGAACGCGGACGATTCGGGCCTGCCCATCGGCATCCTGCGGTATGCCGTGACCAACCGCTCCGACAAGCCGCTCGCCGTGTCCGTGATGGGGTCCTTGAACAACATGAGCACCTTCAAGGCTTTCCAGCATCACACCTGGGGGTTCTACGACACCGCAGGCGATGGAGTGAACGAATACCGCGACGAGGGGGGCCTGCGCGGACTGTACTTCCATCCGAAGACCCTGTCGCCGAAAGACCGCTACTATGGAACGCTCGCACTCGCCACCCGCGAGGCACCGGAACATGTCTCCCACAAACGGGCCTGGCTGAATGGCGGCTGGTGGGACGGTCTCCAGGATGCCTGGGACGACTTCGCCGGAGACGGTCGCCTCGAGGCCGAGTCCCTCTATGTCTGTCGCGACTCGATCTCCGAGCACCGGGACGAGACGGGAAGCCTCTGCATCGCGAAGAATCTTGCGCCTGGGGGGACCGCGACCTTCGAATTCCTGCTCTCCTGGCACTTTCCGCACCGTGTCGACAGCTGGAGTGAACGGATGGGCCACGCCGAGGCCGAGAAGAAGTCGAGTTGCGGCTGCGGCCCGGGTGGGTGCCCGCCCCCGGAGTCCGACGGCTCGACATCCGGCTTCGACCTGCCGTTGATCCGCAAGTACTACGCCACCCGCCACGAAGACGCGTGGGCAGTCGCCGACTATGTGGCGCACGAGATGCCGCGGCTCGAGGGGGATTCCCGTCGCTTCCGCGGAGCCTTCTTCGGCTCGACCCTGCCGGAGGCCGTGATCGATGCCGTGTCGGCCAACATCACGGTGCTTCGGAGCCCGACGTGCTTCCGTCTTGAAGACGGTACGCTCATGGCATGGGAGGGGTGCTTCTCCGACGACGGATGCTGCGAGGGCAGTTGCACGCATGTCTGGAACTATGCGCAGACCGTCGCCTTCCTGTTTCCGGAACTCGAGCGGACCATGCGACGAAACGAGTATCTCCTCGAGACCCAGGCAGATGGGAAGATGAATTTCCGCAGCTACCAGCGTTTCCACATGGGTCCCCACGACCACGTTCCGGCTGCCGATGGACAGCTCGGAACCTTCCTGCGTCTGTATCGGGAGTGGATGCTGTCCGGCGACGAGGCGTTCCTGCGAGAGGTGTGGCCTGCGGCGAAGAGCACGCTGGACATGGCTTTCTCCGTTTGGGACAAGGACGGGGACGGCGTGCTCGACACGGACCAGTTCAACACCTACGACATCTCGTTCCAGGGCCCTTCGTCCCTGGTGAATTCCCTGTTCCTCGGCGCCCTGCTGGCAGGGGAGAGGATGGCCCGCCACCTCGGCGAAGGGGATTGCGCCGACCGCTGGCATGCGGCCTTCGTACGCGGATCCGCCGCTACGGATGCGATGCTATGGGACGAATGTGCCGGATACTACGTCCAGCGCGTCGACGACGTGAACGCGTACCGATACCAGTACGGCCTCGGATGCTTGTCGGACCAGTTGTTCGGACAGACGCTCGCCCATGTCGCAGGACTCGGCCACGTCCTTCCCGAGGACCATGTCCGCGCGGCGATCCACGCCGTCTTCGAGCACAACTTCCTGTCCGACCCGCGTTCCCACGTCAACCTGCAACGAACGTACCGATTGAACGACGAGCGTGGGCTGCTCCTCTGCACCTGGCCGAACGGCGGCCGGCCGAATCTGCCCTTCCCGTATTCCGACGAGGTCTGGACCGGCATCGAGTACCAGGTGGCCACGCACCTCGCCTTCGAGGGGTTCACGGAGGAGGCGCTGACCCTCGTGCAGGCCCTTCGTGCGCGCCACGACGGCATTCGCCGCAACCCCTGGAACGAAGTCGAATGCGGCCACCACTACGCCCGCGCCATGGCCAGCTATGGAGTGTGGGTGGCGTTCAGCGGCTACCGGTTCGACGTCCCGGACGGCTGGATCTCGTTCGACCCGAAGGTCAGTGCCGACGACTTCTCCTGCTTCTTCTCCACCGGAACCGGGTGGGGAGTCTTCCGCCGCACGATCGATGCGACCGGTACCGTTCAACAAGACCTCGAGTGGCTGTATGGAACCCCGGGAGGCGTCTCCCTCCGTGGTTGAGAAGAGCTTGACCGTCCGCAACGTACGCGCCTTCACGGTGCAGGGCGTCCTGTATTTCGTCGGCATCGCCTTCTTCGACACCTCGACGGTGCTGCCTCTCTTCCTTCGCACTCTATCGTCCAACCTGGCCCTCGTGGGTGCGGCCGTCGCGCTGCGCTCCTTCGCCACCCTCGCCGTTCAGGTGCTATTCGGCATGGCCGTCGTGAAGGTCCGCCACGTGCCCCGCTACCTCTCCGGCCTGCTGTTCGCCGGCTACTCCGCGCCGTTGCTCGTCGCGGCCGGTCTCCTCGCCGGAATGCGCGGATCGACCGCCGTGGTCCTCCTGTTCGCGGCGCTGGCCGTCCAATGGATCTGCGACGGATTCGTCTCCATCGGGTATTACGACTTGATGGGGCGTACGCTGGGACCCTCGGACCGCGGCAGGGCCATGGGAGCGATGCAGTTCGTAGGCGGGGCCGGTGCCGTAGGAGCGGCGCTGGTCATCAAGCTCATCCTCGACCTCGAGCATGTGGACCCCATCGTCCGGTATACGTCGCTCTTCCTCTGCGGCGGCGTCGTGCTCTTCCTCAGCGCCCTGTCCTTCGCGACGACCCGCGACCTTCCGCATCGGGTCCCCCAGGCGGACTACCGCCCGCTGCGTCACCTGCGGGAGATTCCAGGATTGCTCCGAACCCGTCCCGTCTTCGTGCAGGCACTGGTCTGCCAGGCTTTCATGACACTGGCCATGACCGTGTCCCCCTTCGTCCTGCTCATCGCCCGCGACCAATACCATCTCGCCGACTCCCTCGTGACGCTGTTGCTCGGGCTCCAGATTGCAGGCAGCGTACTCGGCGGAATCCTGGTCATGTACGTGTCGCCACGTTACGGGAACCACCGCTCCGTGCAGCTCTTCACCCTCCTTCTCGTCCTCGGCATCGCAGCGGGCCTCTGCGCCGCCGCTGGCTTCATCCCGCCGTTCCCCTCGCTCGTGCTGCTGGCGCTTTCGGCGGGTATCGGCGCCGCCTCCTGGGCCGGTTTCATGGGCTACTTCGTGGACGTGGCGGAAAAGAGCCGGATTCCGCTCTACATGTCCTGCAACAGTCTGATCATGCTTCCTCTCGCAGGGGCAGGCCTTCTGGGCGGCGTCGCGGCCGAACGGTTTGGCTTCCCCGTCCTGCTGGTCGTCTGCCTGGTCTTCGCCGTCGCGGCCCTGGGGTTGTCCCTGCGGTTGCCGTCGCGCGACCTTCACATGGAGGAATGAGCATGGAACGCATCCGAACCGTCCTCGTGGGTCTGAACTTCGGCCAATGGATGCTCGAGCACGAGCTCCACGAAGGGGTGGGGAAGGAGACCGTCGAGCTGGTCGGCGTCTGTGACCTCGACCACGACAAGGCCGCGCAGGTCGCCGCGATAGAAGGTGTGCGACATTTCGCGCGCTATGAGGACGTGCTCGCGGACCCGCAGGTGGAGGCGGTGCTGCTCATCACCGGACCCGTCGGACGTGCGGCGATGGTGGAGGCCGCGCTGGATGCGGGCAAGCATGTGATGACCACCAAGCCCTTCGACCTGTCGGCGGACGAGACGCTGCGGGTTCTCCGCAAGGCGGCGGTGCTCGGCCGGGTGGTGCACATGAATTCCCCGACTCCGATGCTGACCGAGGACCTGAAGCGGATCCTCTCCTGGCGCGACACCCACGACCTCGGGCGCCCGGTTTCGTTCCGCGCGTCCACCTACTGCTCCTACCGAGAGAAAGCCGACGGCTCCTGGTACGACGATCCCCTGCGCTGCCCCGTCGCGCCGGTGTTCCGCCTCGGAATCTACCTGCTGAATGACCTCGTCCGCCTGGTCTCGCCCGTGCGGACCGTCCAGGTCCTCCAGTCCCGCCTGTTCACAGGCCGTCCCACGCCGGACAACGCGCAACTCGGACTTCTATGCGAGGATGGCGAAATCGGCTCGGTGTCGTCCTCTTTCTGCATCGACGACCGCCAGCCCTACCGCTGCACGCTGGAGATCAACTACGAGCGCGGCACGGTGTACCGCAACCAGGGCCCCCGGCTGCAGGACGAGCGCGACGTCCTCCTCGAGCTGAGTGCCTCGGGAACCGCAGGCCAGATCCTCGACAGCGTCCGCGTCCCGGATACTGGTGGATACCAGTGGGAGGTCTTCCGCAGGATGGTTCGGGGAGAGCTGCTGCGACAGGACCTCACGCCGGAACAGGCGGCGAGTGCCGTCCGGGTGATCGAGCGCATGAGCGAACAGGCGATCCTTCCTTGACGCGGATCAGGCCGGAAATTCCAGACCTGACCGGACCCTAGCGGCTCCGACTAACGTCTTCCCAGTTTTTCGTAGGCTTCGTTGTACCACAGGGCGTTGTCCACCGGCGTGTTGGTCGGGAGGTGGTTGCCGACGGCCAGAAAGAACCCGGGGCAGCGCTTTCCGATGTCCATGCAGCGCTGGACCTCCGCATAGATCTCAGCCTTCGTGCCCGACAGCAGGATCCGGGTGTCGGCATTGCCCACGAAGGCGTGCGTCTTCCCGTATTTCGCGGCGATATAGGCCATGTCGGTCGACGGCTCCAGCACGAAGCCGTGCACGCCGCTCGCGGCGATGTCGTCGATGAACTCGGTGAAGTTGCCGTCCGAGGTATAGAGGACGCGCTTGCCGCTCTGGAGGAGCTTCTCGAAGCAGCGGTGGTAGGACGGGAAGAGGAAGCGGCGATACCATTCCGGCGCGAAGAAGGCGCCCGAGGTCCAGACGATGTCGTCGTGGACCATGACCACCGGGGCCTTGCACTCCGCGAGTGCATCGAAGTACTGGCGGATCCAGTCTGCATAGCGGAACATCAGGGCGCCGAAGGCCTCCGGGTCCGTGCCGGCGGCCTCCAGGAGGGTCTCCCAGCCGAAGATCTCGATCAACCCGCTCATGCCCGTGACATAGATGCCGGTCATGGCGACGGCGTCGGGGCTGTATGCGCAGGCCTGGTCATAGTGCCGGTCGAAGTCCGCGACGAGAGTGGCTTTGTCCTTCGTACCGTATAGTTCGTATGGGTCGAGCCGCAGCGCCTTCTCGGGGTCGTCGAACAGCGAATCGACCCGGGCGTCGTAGTCCGTTCCGCCGTTGGTGTAGACGGCGTGCCCCATGTGCGTCCGCTTCTCCCCGAACACGCCGCCACCTACGAGGACGTTCCAGACGAAGCCGTAGTTCCAGGCCTTCATGAACGCCTGGCGTGCGCGGAGCTGGAGTTCCGGGGGCGAATCGACCCGCACGTCGAGACCGGTCACGACACGGATCAGATCCCAATGGTTTTCCACCGAGTACTCCGTACGGGGCACTCGGTCGGGCATGCGTAGGTTCAGGGCGGCCATACCGTCGGCTTGGGACATATCGGTTCCTCCTATCGGTACAGGGGTCCGTAGGCGGCGCAGGCGCGGTAGTCGGCGCCTTCTACATCCCGGGTGCCGAAGGCGGCCCAGGCGTGGGGACGGAACAGGCTCTTCTCGTCGAGGTTGTGCAGCGCGACGGGGATGCGCAGCATGCTGGCCAGCGTGACGAGGTCCGCACCGATGTGGCCGTAGCTGAACGCGCCGTGGTTGGCGCCCCAGTTGGCCATCACGGAATACGCGTCGGTGAAGGCGCCTTCGCCGGTCAGGCGTGGGGCGAACCAGGTCGTGGGCCAGGTCGGGCTGGTGCGCGCGTCGAGTGCGTCGTGGACGTGCTTCGGGATTTCGACCGTCCAGCCTTCCGCGATCTGCAGCATGGGTCCGAGGCCGTCGACCAGGTTCATGCGGATCATGGTGACGGGCATGCGGCCCTTTGTGAGGAAGAGGGAGGAATAGCCGCCGCCGCGGAAATAGCCGAGATCCGCAGGGCACCACTCGGTGGCGTCGAGGCAGGCCTTCGCCTCGACCGGTGAGATCTCCCAGAAGGGCTTCATGACGGGGTCGCCAGCCGCGTTCATCATAGCGCCGGAGCCGTCGAGGGAGGCGGAACCGGAGTTGATCAGGTGGATCAGACCGCCGTCGGCGAGACCGTCGGGCTTCCAACCCGTGACGCGCTCGATGGCGTCGGGGCTCCAGTACGTGCGCACGTCGGCGAAGACGGAGGCGGACTGGTTGAGCAGGTGTCCGAAGAGCATCGCGACGCCGTTCATGCTGTCGTTCTCGGTGGCGAACACGTACGCTTCCCGGATACCGTTCCAGTCGAAGGACGAATTCAGGACGGCCTCGGTGAAGTCGCCGTTGGGGCTGTGGTCGGTCCACATGCGCTGGCCCTGGAAGCCGCCGAGCAGGCCGTTGCGGCCGAGCGCCTCCTCGCCGAAGCCGAGTTCCGCAAGCCGCGGGTTTCCCACCATGATGTCCCTGCAGATCAGGGTCATCTTGACGACGTACTCCCACTCGGCGTCCTTCTGGGCGCGGGTGTGCTGCTTGTCGGCATCGTTGATGTCCTTGCCCTCGCGGCAGTTGGCCTTCGTCCACCGCAGGGCCTTCTCGAACTCCTGCGGGTCGTAGATGCCGCGCTCGACGCGTCGGGTGATTTCGGACATGTCGACCCACTCGGCGCGGATGCCGAGGTACTTCTGGAAGAAGGCCGGGTCGAGGAAGGAGCCGGAGATGCCCATGGAGACCGAGCCGATCCCGACGTACGACTTGCCCTTCATGGTACCGGCGGCGATGGCGGCGCGGGCGAAGCGAAGGATCTTCTCCGAGACGTCGGCGGGAATCGACGTGTCATCGGAGTCCTGGACGTCGCGGCCGTAGATGCTGAAGGCGGGGAGGCCCTTCTGGGCGTGGGCGGCCATGACGGCGGCGAGGTAGACGGCGCCGGGACGTTCGGTGCCGTTGAAGCCCCAGACGGCCTTGATGGTGAGCGGGTCCATGTCCATGGTCTCGGAGCCATAGCACCAGCAGGGAGTGACGGTCAGCGTGGCGCAGACATCGGAGCGGGAGAATTTGTCAGCGGCAGCCGAGGCCTCTGCGGAGCCCCCGATGCAGGTGTCGGCGATCACGCACTCGACGGGCTGCCCGTTGGCGTGGCGCAGGTTCTTCGAAATAAGGTCGGCTGCGAGGCGGGCCATCCCCATCGTGCGGTCCTCGAGGGACTCGCGGACACCGTTGCGGCGCCCATCGACGGCGGGTCGGATTCCAATCTTCGGCATGGACATATCGTACACCTCCCTGTAGGTCGGGGTCAGCCCCGTATGGCATTGTTCATGAACTTATTGTATGCTCAAGGGGGTGCATTGAAACATGGACGAAACGGACGCAAGGATGCATTCCAAAGGAGGACGCGGTTGAAGAGGGAGCCGGTGCGTCAGGACGGCATGGCCCGTGTCGACACGCATGGAATCGCGCGCAACGAGATGTTCACCTCGTATGTGAACCTGCTTTCAGTGCAGATGTTCGACCATGGTCACTTCCGCGGAGACATGTCCTGGAACCGCTTAGGGGTGTCCTCTCCCTTTGGACGTCTTTACTATATGATCGGAGACGCAGGCTGGCTCGACACGGAACACGGCCGGATCGACCTGCTGCCCGGAAGCATGTACCTCATCCCCCCTCACACCCGCGTGGACCTCCGCACGGACCACCGCATCGAGAAGTTCTACCTGCATTTCTCCGCGAGCTTCGCCGGCTTCGACCTGTTCGAGGGCGTGTCGCGCTGTCTGGTCCTGCCCCTGCCACCGGAGCACCTCGAGGCGCTGCTTCGATCCTTCCTCGGCAACGATGTCGCCGACATCCTTCTCTTCCAGTCCGTCGTCCACGACACGGTCTCCCATTTCGTCCGGAGCTACCTGCCCGACGTCGGTCATCGCCTCGTGCTCGCGTCGAAATACCGGGACCTCCACGCCTATGTCGACGCACACCTGGATGCGAACCTGACGGCCGCTTCCATTGCTGCCGCACTGGAACTTCCCCATGCCGCCTGGGCGAGAAGGTATCGAAAGGACACCGGCATCACGCTCAACCAGTACATCCACGGACAGCTCGTCCAAAGAGCCGCACGCCTGCTGCTCTTGACGTCCATGGGCGTGCGCGAGGTCGCCGAAGCCCTGGGCTTTTCCGACGAGTTCTACTTCTCCCGGTTCTTCAAGAAGGAGATGGAGTATAGCCCGCGCGAATACCGCCGCGTCGGGGGATTCCATGGAGTCGGTCCGCTCGAAGGGAAGAAATGAGCGAGCCGAGGACCTTTGCACGATTCATCGAAAGCACAGGTGCATACTGGTCTCGAGCAGGAGGTGGAATTCATGTGCTTCGACAGACTCATTTCGCTCGACCCTGGCCAGCATGACGGCGAAGGCTCGTATCAAGGCTTTTCGGACCGGAATACGACATACTTCGTGGTGGATCAGCTGACCGGAGGAGACGAAGAGGATAGTCACTCCGATGGGGACGTACCCGACTGACCTACCCGAAGTAGATCGGATTGCCCAATGTCGCCAGCGTCTCCATGAGCCCGGGAATCGGGCGCCAGACCTCGACGCGTACGAAGCGGGCGTCGGGGTCGGGGAGCGGCAGCTCGATGCGGACAGCGTATTCGCCGTCGATACGCTGGCGGTGGATGACGCCGGCTTTCGTGAAGAAGCGGATCTCGTCCTGAGGGCGAAGACGCGAGGCCTTGAGAACGACAGAGTCGGCATCGCCCTTCTTCAGCATGTCGCCCATGCGCGCGGGACCCGTGGACAGGTCGATCTCCGGCGCGTCCGGGGTCGAGCCGATGAAGGAATGGCCGGCCTGGAGGGCGGCGAGGAGGCCGGAACCGCAGCGGGACTCGACGTAGGCGAAGGTCGTCGGGTTTCCCATGAGGAGGAACTGGTCGTTGCGGTGGTTGTCGCTTCCACCGATCACAGGCATGCGGCGCCCAGCCGACAGCTGCTGCTGCCAGAAACCCAGCGCCTGAATATTGTGCATCGTGAAGGGGCCGTTCCAGACCTCGAGCAGGTCGACTTCGACGGAGGGGTCGAGACCGTATTTCCACTCGCAACCGGCATAGAAGGGGTGGTTGATGGACGCGAGGGCGCCATTGCGTCTGCCCTCCTGGACCGTCGCGAGGACCTCCTCGCGGCCGTTGGCGAAGAAGGTGCGGACCGGTCGGTCGACGCCAAGCAGGTTGCAGTGGCCGTCGTAGTAGGTCAGCTCGACCCCGGGCAGCACGAGAAGCGATTCGTCGGAGATGAGGCGTGCATTGGAGGTCATGCAATTGTGGTCCGTGATGAACAGGTAATCGAGTCGATCCTGTCGGGCGCGGGCGGTGACCTCCTCGACGGAGTACCAACCGTCGGAATGCGTGGTATGGATGTGGGTGTCGCCCTTCATCAGAACGGAGTGACGGGCCTCCTGCTCGATGTCGAGCATCACGGGGCATCCGTCGGGCTCGACGACATACGCACCGAGGACGACGAACCAGGTGCCGGGAACGAGGGGTGCAGGGCGGTATCCTTCGGTCGCGAAGTTCTCGTGGACGATGATTTCGGCGCGCTCGGACCCGGAAGCCCCGACGAGGACATGCGCGGCATCCTCAAGAGCGAAATCGACGATGTTCACCTCGCGCCGAAACATCCTGGCTGGGTCGGACATGTCCTCGCGATGCCTCGGATAGGCATATCGGAGGGTAAGTTTCGACGTGCCGGGCAGGAGCTCGAAGGGAACGCGCAGGTAAGTCCGTTCGACCGAAGGGGCTAGGGTCAAGTCGATGTGGAGGTGGCGTGGGTTATGGTTCATGCTTTCGACCTCCGTAATTCATCGGGTCATCACAACGCCTCGATCTCGAGAGCGCGGTCCGGCAAGGCGAAGGTGAGGAAGCGGGTCAGCTGACGGTTCCAGAAGAACCAGTCGTGACGGCCCGGCTCCTCGTGATAGGAGATGTCGATGCCAGCCGCGTGCGCCCATTCGACGAACTGCTTACTGAACGGGTACAGGTCGTCCTGCAGGCCACAGGTCACGAGAAGCCGCGGCAGGCGATCAGGGTCCGCTTCACGGAGCCAGACCTGCGGGTCGAATGCGCTTCCCGAAAGCTTCTCGAGATCGCCGAAGAGGAGGGAGAACTCGGCTCGGCGCGTGTCGTCCGGGTTGTAGCGGACGATATCCATGGAAAGCGCTCCGGAGAAGCTTGCGGCCGCAGCGAAGGACTCGGGACGGAGCAGGGCGGCCTTCATCGCACCGTAGCCACCCATGGAGGACCCGACGATGAAGGTGTGTTCGCGGGGAAGGGTCAGACGAAATACATCCTTGAGCCAGGATGGCAGTTCTTCGGTCAGATAGCGGAACCAGGCTTGTCCGTTGGGCAAATCCGAATAGAAGCTTCTTCCACCGGATGGGACGACCACGACGAGTCCGAGCCTCTCGGCGAATGCTTCAATCTGCGTGTTTCGCAACCAGGCGCCAGCGTCCTCGCTGAGACCGTGAAGAAGGAAAAGAACCGGAAGTTCGGAGAGAGGTCGGTCCAAGCGGAGGGGGTCGGGGAGGACGAGGTTCAACGGAAGCGTCTGCTGGACGGTTGCGGAGAAGTGGTCAATGCGAATCAGCGCCACTTGACTCGCCTCCTTCGGGACCGGCCGATTCGAGCGCCGGCGGAACCCGTGAGGACTTCGGGAAATGGATGAAGAAGGAGAAGCCGAGGGACAGGATCATCATGCAGATGGGAAAGACGGTCATGAGGAAGCGCGCAGCCTGGTTCGGCTGGGTGCCGGGGACATCGCCGCTTTCGAAGCCGAACAGCTTGAGGATCAAGAGGAAGGCGAGGCTGGTGAAGAGGCCGTTCAGCCGGTTCATGAAGCCCAACGCGTTGGAGATGATGCCCTCCCTGCGTACGTGATACTTCGCCGTATCCTCGTCCATGATCCGGGCGCCGATCAGGTCCATGGTCGTGATGACGCCGGCGAAGCCGAAGCCGACGAGCAGGCTGCCGAGGATGGCGGTAATCAGAGAATCGGCGAAGTACAGGGGAACGAATGCGACGAGGAGAGCGGCGAGGGAGGTGCGCCAGACCGGCATCAGGGTGAAGCGACGAATGAGGAAAGCCCAGAGAGGCACGCAGCCAATCGCGAAGAAAAGCACTGTCGCGAAGAGGATCGTGGACTGGCCATCAGGCAGCTTCAGCGTGTACTTGACGAAGAAGGGGAGAGCGACCAGCACGAGGGACATAGCGGCGCTGTAGAATGCGTTCGTGAGGCCGGCGACCCAGAACTTCGAGTTGGACAGGATCTGCGCGACGCTCTTGAAGAGTCCGGGTTTCTTTTCAAGGGAGACGTCGGCCGTCTCGTGGGTGGTGAGGGACATATAGAGAATCACCGCGCCGCCAAGGAGACCATAGATGACCGAGGTCATTCCATATCCCAGCTGCTTCGTGACGAGCGGAGTGAGGGCGATGCTGATGACCATGGCCACCAGTTGGAAGGCCTGGCGCATCGCGTTCGTCTTGGCACGACTCACGTCGTCGGGGAAGAGTTCGGGGAAGAGGGCACCGTAATTGGCGTTGATGACCGAATCGAGCGTGCCGGTCAGGACGTAGAAGAGCATGCAGAAGGCCAAGAGACCATTTCCGGCGATTCCGGCAGGCGGATTGAAGAACCCGATCAAGCCGAGCACCAGGAGTGGTGTCCCTATCACGAGCCAGGGCCTGCGACGGCCCCAACGGCTGCGCGTTCGGTCGGAGAGGAAGCCGTATACGAGATTGTCGACGGCGTCGATGAATGTGTATATGAAAATGATCATGGCGAATTCGCTGGTCTTGAGTCCGAGACTATCGACGTAGAAGAACGCGGCGTAGGTCTTGAGCATATTGATGGGAATCGACGTCCCGAACATTCCGACGGCATAGTTGAAAGCCTTGTTCCTGACCTTTGCCATGGGTCACCTCTTTCGAAAACCTGCGTCGCATTTCGAAGGGAGTACAGGCGGGAAGGCGATGGGGCAGGGGACTCTTTAGAACATCATATCATTTTCGTATCAGTTCGATGCGCTTCTCACGGGCCTGCTTCTGCTTGAACCGGATTCCTGCAATCAGGGCGGCCAGGAATCCGAGACCAGCGCCCAGGATGAAAATAGCGACATAGAGTACAGGAGGGGGTTCGGTATACGTGTAGACCGGAAGAGCGGTCGGTATCGGAGTCGGAGTGCTCTCGCTTGGAGTCGCGGTCGGAACCGCGGTCGGTTCGACTCCCGGTGTCAAGGACGTGGCATCGTGAGCAGCCGCACGCTTGACGATGAGCGTGTAGGGAGTCTTCGTCTTTCCGTCCTCTGCGGTGCAGACGACGGTCACGATGTTGTCTTTGCCCGCGACGAGAACGGACTCGCCGACGGCCTCGAAGGATGCCTTGGGATCCGAGGGGACCGCATTCACCGTGATGCTTTCGACCTCATAGGGCAGCCAGACGAGGTATGTCATATCCGTAGCATTGAAAAGCGGGGAAAGCAGGAAACCAGATACAGTCAAATCGGCGAGAGTGGATATGGTTTGAGGAACATAGTTCGGGTCGTTGGCACGGGTCACCGAAATGGTATAGACCCGCTGCGCACCGCTCTCCGCGGTGACCGTGACCTTGACGTCGGTCACGCCGCCGACAGCCAGCGCCTTGTTGTCGATGGCAACTCTGGCCTTGGCGTCCGCTGCCTTGGCGGTAAGGGTCAAGTTGGTCACGTCGAAAGGGACGTCGGTCGTGTAGGTCGTGGTATTGGCATCGAAGGCAGGGGCTAGCGTCGCGTTCGTGACGGTGAGACTCGAAAGGAGATTGTTGACGGAGGCGGGAGCAGCGACTTTGACGGAATAGGTGGCCGGTGCCGGCGTGAAGTCATTTGACCCGTCACTGGCGGAAAATCCAGTAGCCGTGACACGGATGGTGGCGCCCGTGGCGACCGTACTCTTGACCGCGAAACTCAACGTGAAGAGGCGCTTGTTGGTGCTGATCGGTGCGGTCAGTTTGGTATCGCTGATGAGAAACGTCACCTTTCCTGCGGTGGCGCTGTTGATATCGTCGAACGCCCAGCCTGCCAGGACGCTTCCAGAACTCTGAAACGTCAGCTGAGCTGCGTCATACTGGATTTGACCCTGAACGGCGCTGAGCCCAGTACCATTCATCATGACCGATACCGTCAACGTATTTCCAGCTCGGATCGATGTCGGGCCCGTCACATTCGTCGCCAGCGGCGCGGCTGACACTGGAAAGCTGGATAGCCCCAGAATCAGGCACAGGAGCAGAACCTGAGCTGTCTTCTTCATTCACAGACCCTCCATTGACTTTGGAAAGTGGAGTGACCAGGGTGATTCCCAAAAGATGGGATTTCATCTTCACGAAGTCGGTCAGCGTGATGCGCGTATCCCCGTTCAGGTCAGCCGCAATCGCGTAGGTACCGGTGAAGGATGTCTTTCCGAGAATATGCGATTTCATCTGGACGAAGTCGGTCAACGTGATACGCCCGTCTCCACTGACGTCTCCCGTCACGACGATATTCAAGGACTGGGTGACGGTCGCACCATCCATCAATCGTATGACCATCCCGGTACCAAGAAGGGTTGTTCCCGTGACTTCGACAGCCCCTTTGAATATGTGTACAAAGGCACCTTGGTCCACGCCTGCCACCAACTGGGCAATCGTCGTGCCCGTGGCGATACCGGACAGGGTTCCGGCCGACGCATTGACGCGGAAAGACGTTGAGGTGATGGCTGCTGGCGCGTTGCTGGTCCACTTGGCATAGAGGGTGATGTCGGCAACGGGCATGGTGGTGAAGGTGTAGCTCGACGTCAGGCCGACATCGGAGAACCATCCTGCGAAGGTGTATCCGGTACGCGTAGGCGGCGTCGGTGCCGTGACGACTGTGCCGGTATCCTGGGTGATGGGAGAGACCGCGGTCCCGCCGTTGGAATTGAAGCTGATCGAATGGGACTCGGCGGTCCACTTGGCATAGAGCGTGATGTCAGTTGCGGGCATGGTCGTGAAGACATAGGCGCTGGTCAGGCCGACATCGGAGAACCAGCCAGCGAAGGAGTATCCGGCCTTCGTGGGAGGCGTCGGAGCGCTGACTGCCGTGTCGATTTCCTGGGTGATGGTCGTGACTGCAGATCCGCCATTGGACTCGAAGAAGATGGAGTGGGACTCTGCGGTCCACTTGGCATAGAGGGTGATGTCAGCTGCGGGCATGGTGGTAAAAACATAAGCGCTGGTCAAGCCGACGTCGGAGAACCAGCCAGCGAAGGAGTAGCCGGCTCTCGTGGGCGACGTCGGCGCACTGACGACTGAACCGGTGTCCTGGGTGATGGGAGAGACCGCGGTCCCGCCGTTACTCTCGAAGGAGATCGAATGGGACTCGGCGGTCCACTTGGCATAGAGTGTGATGTCTGCAACCGGCATGGTTGTGAAGGTGTAGGAGCTCGTCAGCCCGACGTCTGAATACCAGCCAGCGAAGGAGTATCCGGCCTTCGTGGGAGGAGTCGGTGCCGTGACGACCGTGCCGGTATCCTGGGTGATGGGAGAGACCGCGGTCCCGCCGTTACTCTCGAAGGAGATCGAAT
>CAZOHH010000024.1:0-31417 GCA_964579735.1 uncultured Oscillospiraceae bacterium
GGCAGCGGGTGCATAGAGTCCCTTGACTGAAAACGCGCGGGGAACTAGAGCACGGCTTTCAGACTAGCAAACGTTTGCACCACAAAGACCCTCTCCACGGCGCGGAGGGGGTCTTTCCTTTGGGCTCCCGGACTGTCCACGCCACGCGAACACCACCCCCATGCATGATTGTCTGAATAGGTGCATAATGCAGCAAGGGAGCGGATTTCCGGTTCCAGCGCATGAAACGCTCTGACGAGGCGTTCCCTTCTTCCACTCGGCCTCGTGACCCGAAAGGCCCACCACTCCGACATGTTCATTCGGAAACCCCTGTTTTTCAAGTTATGCACAGAGTTATCCACACTATCCACAGTTTTCACGTCCACTGCACTGGAGTAAGATGATTGCAGAACCATGCGGTTTTCATCACCGTTGCATACGCCGAGGAGGAATATCGATGCGGAGACGAATCCGAAACGGACCGGTCCTCTGCATCAGCGTGGATGCGATGGATGCGCGGGACCTCGACCGTCTCCTTTCCCAACCCGTCCTCGCCGGCCTGGCCGAAAAGGGCTCCATCGTCCGTGGAATGCGTACGGTCGCTCCGTCGCTGACATACCCCGCCCACGCCTCCATCGTCACCGGGAGACGACCCGCTTCCCACGGAATCATCCACAACGAGAAGGACCCGCCATCGGGGTTCGACTGGGACTGGAACTGGTACCGCGATGCCATTCGGGGGGATACGGTCTGCGACGCGGCGCACCGCGCGGGATACCGCGTGGCGTCGCTCCTCTGGCCCGTCATGGGCGGGTCGCAGTTCGAGTGGGTGCTGCCCGAGATCGCGGCGAGCGCGATGAAGGGGGAAAGCCTCACCTGGAAAGCGCTTCGAAATGGGACGCCCTTCTTCCTGCTCGGAGCCGAATGGCGCCACGGGCGTCTGCGGCAGGGCATGCGCCAGCCCCATCTCGACGACTTCGCCTCGGCCGTAGCCGTCGAACTACTCGGACGGCGGCTCAATGGGCCGGACCTCCTGATGCTGCACCTCGTCGACCTCGACGACGCGAAGCACCGTCATGGCGTGGGTTCCCGCGAGGCCGACGAAGCCTGCGACCGCACGGCCGTGAAGATAGGACGTGTTCTCGCCGCGGCCGGCGTCGAGGCGACCGTCCTGATCTTCGGCGACCACGCCCAGATCGACGTGGGCAGACTCCTCGACGGCATCGGCCGCATGCAGCGGGCAGGTCTCGCCGTTCGGGTGCATGGGGCAGGCGGAGGGGCTTTCCTGTATCCGGAAGCGGGCTATCTCCCGGAGCGCGACGACGCACGACTCGAAAGAGTCCTTGCCGATTGGCGCGCGGAACCCGATGGTGGCTTGCGCGGTTGGCTCGACCGGGACGGGATGCATGCGCAAGGCACCGGGGACGGCCGCGCACTGGCGCTCCTCGACGCCGCGGACGGATTCTCGTTCGACGTGGGGCACCGCGCGACGCACGGGCATCTGCCCGACCATCCCGGAATCTCGACGACGCTTTTCGCGGCGGGTCCCGGCATCGCACCCGGCCTTTCGATTGACAGGGCTGAGATAATCGATATAGGTCCTACGGTCGCCCGACTCCTCGGCATCGAGCTGCCGGAGGCGGAGGGTACCCCGCTTCCCCTTCTCGCAGGGAAGACGAGTCCCTGACGAACCGCGACCCATACGGAGGAACGCATGCGAACCCAACCTCGTTCAAGCTCACGCTCAATGACCCGCACGGCATCCCGCTTCGCCGGACTGGCGCTTCTCATCTCCAGCCTTCTCGCTTCAGGGTGCGTCGCACCCACGACGGCCGCCCCGTCCGGCGAAGATGCGCCCCTCTCCATCGTCGCTTCCTTCTACCCGGTCTACATCGATGTCCTTCAGCTTGCGAAAGATGTGCCGGGAGTGTCCGTCACCCTTCTCGTTCCCCCCTCGACGGGCTGCCTCCACGACTACGCCCTCACCAGCGGCGACATGAAGGCCTTGACCGCGGCCGACATTCTCGTCGTCAACGGCGGTGGGATGGAAGGATTTCTCACTCAGCTCGCGACCGACTTCCCCGGGCTCACCGTCGTCGAATCGTTGCAGGGAATCGTCCCCGCGCTCGACCCCAACGGCGCGACCGACCCCCACGTCTGGACATCGCCGAAGAGCGCCTCCATCCAGCTCTCGAACATCGCAGCAGGACTGATCGCGGCCGACCCGACCCACGCCGATCTCTACGCGGCCAACGCCTCACGATACAGCGCCGAACTCGATGCGCTCGACCGCCGCGCGGCGACGCGGCTCGCCCCCTTCCGAGGGACGCATGTACTCGCCGGACATTCCTCCTTCCTCTACTTCGCCCGCGACTACGGCTTTGACATGATCGGCCTGTTCGGTCTGGACGATGGGCAGACCGTCGGGACTCTCGAGCTCTCCCGCATGATCGATGCCGCGAAGGCCCTCCCCGGAACCCTGATCGTCACCGACCCGCAATACCCCGCCATCGCCGGCGATACCGTCGTCCGCGAGACCGGCCTGCCTTCCTGCGTCTTCGACTCCGTGGCCGGAGGCACCCTCGAGGGACCTGCCGCCATGGACGACTATCTGAACCGGATGGATGCCAACCTGGACCGCCTCATGCAGGCGCTGGAGGCCAGATGACCGCGAAGGCCCCCCGAAACCCCGCGCTCGTCCAGATTCCGGCCCCCGTTGTGCCCGAGCCGCACGGACACCACCACCACGTCCCGGATGCCATCGTCCCGACCGTCGCGCCCGCCGCCGTCCGCGAGGTCTGCAGCGCCTGCTGCACCCGCATCGAAGCCCTCGGCGTCGAGATCTCCGGGCATACCATTCTCCACGACATCGACCTGCATCTCCACTGCGGCGAGCTCACCGTCATCGTCGGCCCCAACGGTGCCGGCAAGACCACGCTGCTCCGTGCCGTGGCTGGACTTCTCCCGCATCAGGGGCGCATCGTCTTCGAGGACTTCGGACACGGCACCACCGGCCGCCCCGTGATCGGCTACGTGCCCCAGGCGCCGACTTTCGACCGATCGACTCCGGCCTCGGTCCAGGATCTCTTCGCCGCGGCCTTCTCCCGCCGTCCCGCCTTCACCGGAGCCTCCCGTCGTACCGCCGACTTCGCCGCGGCCTGCCTCGAGCGCACCGGCGCCGCGCATCTGCTTCGGCGCGAACTGTCCCGCCTGTCCGGCGGAGAACTGCAGCGCGTCATGCTGGCCCTCGCCCTCGAGCCCGCGCCGAACCTCCTGCTCCTCGACGAACCCGTTTCCGGGATGGACATCCGCGGCCGCGACGCGTTCTACGGCCTTCTCGAGGATATCCGCTGCCGCCTCGACCTCTCCATCCTCATGGTCTCCCACGACATGGCCGCCGCCACCGAACACGCCGACCGGCTGATTCTCCTCGACGGCACCGTCCTGGCCGACGGCCTGCCCGAAGAGGTCGCCGTTTCCGACGCCTACCTCGACCGGCTCGGCCCCGCGCCGCATCGGCACGAGCACCGCCATGCGGGAGGGTCTGTCTGATGGAGACGCTGCTGCACATGTTCGATTACGGCTTCATGCGCTATGCGTTCCTGGCCATCCTCATGCTCGCCCCGCTCTTCGGCATGCTGGGCACCCAGGTCGTCTCGAACCGCATGGCCTTCTTCGCGGATGCCCTTGGGCACAGCGCCCTGGCCGGCATCGCCATCGGCGTGCTGCTGGGCGTCGCCGACCCGCTGCTCGCCATGGTCGGCTTCGGCCTCGTCTTCGCCATCGGCATCGTCGTCGGCCGCGAACGCGGCGGCGCCTCCGCAGACACCACCATCGGCGTCTTCTCCTCGCTGGCCATGGCCCTCGGCATCCTGCTGCTGTCGCGCGCCGGAGGCTTCGCCAAGTACTCGTCCTTCCTGATCGGCGACATCCTCGCCATCGACTCCATGGACCTGATCCGCCTGCTTCTGGTGCTCGCGCTGTTCCTCGTCTATTGGTTCGTGTTCTACAACCGACTGCTCCTTGCGACGCTGCAGGGGTCCGTGGCCCAGAGCCGGGGCGTTCCGGTCCTGCTGAACGAGATCGTGTTCAACGTCATGGTCGCCATCGTGGTCATGGTCTCGATCCGCTGGGTCGGGCTGCTCGTGATCAACGCCATGCTCGTGGTGCCCGCGGCCGCCGCCCGCCGGCTCTCCGGCAGCGTCCGCTCCTATCAGGCGCTTTCCGTCGGCATCAGTCTGATTTCCGGTGTTGCCGGCCTCGTGGTATCATACCTAGCAGATGTTCCGGCCGGCGCCACCTTCGTGGTCGTCGCCGCCGGATTCTACCTCCTCTCCGTAGTCGTCGCCCGGGTCCGCGGGCGCGCCTGACGGAAACGGGCCGGTCCGCCGGTTCGGAATGCCGAAAGGGGTCCCCGCCGATGGGAACCACACGCGACGCCGCAGTCGCCGCCCGCTCCGCCGCCCTCGCCCTGGCCGCCGTCCCCTCCGTGGAGAAGGACGCCGCCCTGCTGCGCATCGCCGATGCCCTCTCCGCGCACGCCGAAGGGCTTGCCGCGGCCAATGCAGAGGACCTGCGAAAGGCCGTCGAGGCCGGTCTCCCCGACCCCGTCCTCAAGCGTCTGAAGTTCGATGCGCCAAAGATCCTCGCGGCCGCCGATGGCGTGCGGAGTCTTGCCGCGCTGCCGGATCCGGTGGGCCGCACCCTGCTCTCCACCGAACTCGACGCGGGTCTCGACCTCTTCCGCGTGACCTGCCCCCTCGGCGTGATCGGCGTCGTCTTCGAGTCCCGCCCCGACGCGCTGGTGCAGATCGCCTGTTTGTGCCTCAAGAGCGGAAACGCGGCCCTCCTCAAGGGCGGGGCGGAGGCGCTGGGCACGAACCGCGCCGTGGCCGCCGTGCTCCTGGCCGCCTCGCTCGGCTCCGGCATCCCCGAAGGCTGGTTCTCGCTGCTCGAGACCCGATCGGACGTCGGCGAACTTCTCGGGATGGATGACCTGGTGGACCTGCTGATTCCCCGCGGCTCCAATGAATTCGTGCGGTACATCATGGACCACACCCGCGTCCCCGTCCTCGGCCACGCCGACGGCATCTGCCACGTCTACGCGGACTCTTCCGCCGACGTCGCGATGGCCGTGCGCGTGATGCTCGACGCCAAGACCCAGTACGTCTCGGTCTGCAATGCCGCCGAGACCTTCCTCGTACATGCCGCCGTCGCGCCTGCGCTGCTGCCGCCCCTGATGAAGGCGCTCGCCGCGAAGGGCGTCGCCGTCGTCGGTTGCCACCGCACGGCCGCCGCCACGGGCTGCGCCGCCGCCACCGAGGTGGACTGGTCCACGGAGTACCTCGACTACAAGGTGTCCATCAGGATCGTCGACAGTCTCGATGATGCCGTGGACCACGTCAATCGATATGGGTCGAAGCACACCGACGCGATCCTGACCGAGGACCCCGACGCCGCCGCCCGTTTCCTCGAGCGGGTCGACTCCGGCAACGTCTTCTGGAACTGCTCGACCCGCTTCAGCGACGGCTTCCGCTACGGCTTCGGCGCCGAGGTCGGCGTCAGCACCTCCAAGATCCACGCCCGCGGTCCGGTCGGGCTCGAGGGGCTCGTCACGTATAAATACAAGCTGCTGGGACACGGCCAGACCGTCGACGACTATTCGTCGGGCCGGAGCCACTTCACGCACAGGGAGATGGACCGGGAGTGTCCCCTCTGAGCGCGCGGAAGATGGGGTCCTCCGGAACCAAAGAACGCTCGCGCCTCGCCGCACGCCTGCACGGACCCCTGGACTGGATCGTCGCGGCGCAGCGGACGATGCCGGCCCGCCACAAGGGGCTTCTCGCCGTTCTCGTCCTGACCTTCCTCTCGCCCTATACGGCTCCTGTCGCGATGCTCGCCGTCGTCCTCTATGCGGTGGTGCGGACCCTCCGATCCATCCGCAGCTCACCCGATGGGAATCCCGTCCGTGCGATGTTCCGCCGGACCCTGGACGGGCTCGCGGCGAGCCGGCTGTTTCTCCCGGGCGTGGTCTTCTTCCTGTCCTCGGTCGTCGGCGCCATCGTCTACGACAACCCGAGGTCGATTCTCATCACCTTCGTTCTGGTCCTGCCCGCGCTTCTCGCTGCACTCTGGTTCGAATACAGCTGGACCCGCGACGATGCCCTGCACTTCTCCCATTACACCTCTCTCCTCCTCCTTCCGGTAGCCCTCCTCGCGACCGTGCGACTGGCCGGCGTCTTCCCGTATGCCCTTTTCCCGACGCGTGCAACGGGTACGTTCGGCAACCCGAACATCCTCGCCTTCGTGCTCGAGGCGACGATCCCCATGGCCATGGCCATGACCTATCACGTCTGGAGCAAGACCGGCAAGGCGCTGCTTCTGTTCTCGATCACCGTCGGCTGGGTCATGCTCTACTTCACCGGAAGCCGGTCCGGTCTCATGGCAGGACTCGCCGCCGCCATGGTCTTCTTCCTGTTCATGAGTGAACGAAGGCTCCTGTCGGTCGCGATCGGCCTCGCCGCCATCGGGCTGATCGTCCTCTCCATCTGGCCGGAATATGCCCTCGCCGCGCTCAAGTCGCTGATTCCCCGTCTGAACACGGTCACCGAGGAAGTCGCCAGCCGGATGATGCTTTGGAAATTCGCCTGGACCGAAATCTGGAAGGACCCGATCCTCGGCAGGGGGCTGTTCTCATTTCCCAGATACGTGACGGATCCGCGCTATGCCGACCGCATCCATGCCCATAGCCTCTACCTCGGGCTCTGGCTGGAAGCCGGCGGC
Source organism: uncultured Oscillospiraceae bacterium (assembly GCA_964579735.1). Lineage (GTDB taxonomy): Bacteria > Bacillota > Clostridia > Saccharofermentanales > UBA5734 > CAILLO01. The sequence goes on from CAZOHH010000024.1 coordinate 6,763, forward strand.
GTAGGGCTGGCGGCTTTCGGATTCCTCGTCGCGCGACTCGCGGGGTCGGTCGTGCGCACCTTCCGCGGTTCGCCCCTGCGCCCCTACCTGGCCGGTGGTCTGGCGGTCCTGACGACCATGCTCGTGCACGGCGTATCCGACATCCCCATCATGAGCACCCAGACGCTCCCCCTGCTTCTCCTGACATTCGCGGCGCTTTCCGTGGCGCTGGGGCCGAAGGGTCACCGAGGAAAGCCTCCCCGGCTGGACTCCGAGGGTCGCAGAATCGTCTGAGCGGAGCGTCGCGACGCCAGACTTTCAGGTGTATAATGCTCTGGATATGGAAAGGATGATGCATCATGCCCTACTATGACCTCAAGTGCGCGGACTGCGAAAACGAATTCAACACAAGGGCCTCGATGGACGAGAAGTCCGGCGGCGCGATCCAATGCCCTGCCTGCGGCTCCTACCGCCTCGAGACCATCTTCCGCAAGGTGAACATCGTGCGCAGCCGCGGAGACGTTCCCGAAGGTTGCCCAGCGGACGCCGGCGGCGGCTGCGAAGGCGGCCGTTGCAGCGGGTGCCGATAGGCCCTGGAATCTTGCGTGGACCGGTCCCATCGGATAGAATGACGGGAAGCATATCGAATCGGGAAGGGAGGAAGTCGTCACCATGAAGATCGCCCTGGCCAGCGACCACGCTGGATACGCGCTCAAGCGGCTTCTCTCCAGGCACCTGACCGAGAAGGGGTTCGAATGCGTCGACTTCGGCGCCGACACCGATGCGCAGCCGAGCAGTTACGTCCCCTTCGCCGAGCGCCTCTCCGAGGCCGTTTCCGAAGGCGAACCGCCCTTCGGGATCGTGATCTGCGGAACCGGCCTGGGGATCTCGATCACCGCGAACAAGGTAAAGGGGATCCGCGCGGCCGTCTGCACCAACGAATACATGGCTCGGATGGCACGCCAGCACAACGACGCGAACGTCCTCGCCCTGGGCGCCAGGGTCGTGGGCACAGGGCTTGCGGTCTCCGTCGTCGACGCATTCCTCGAGGAGACCTTCGAAGCCGGAGGCAGGCACCAGGCGCGGGTCGAGGAGATCCGCGACGTGGAGCGCAGGCATTTCAAGTAGTCCACCCCAGGTAGTTCATCCGCCGCCTCCCGCCCGGGAGGCATCCCGTAAGGGGCAGTTTCACAGGACGGTGCCACATGGACAACCTGTTCGTCTTCGACCACCCCCTGATCCAGCACAAGATCTCCCTGCTGCGCGACAAGCGCACGACCACGAAGGAGTTCCGCGAACTGGTCTCCGAAGTGGCGATGCTCATGGCCTATGAAGTCACGCGCGATCTGCCCCTCAAGGAGATCGAGGTCGAGACGCCCGTCGCGATCGCGAAGACGAAAGTGCTCGCCGGCAAGAAGTTCGCGCTGGTCCCGATCCTGCGCGCCGGTCTCGGGATGGTCGACGGCATGCTGAACCTGATGCCCATGGCCAAGGTCGGTCACATCGGCCTCTACCGCGACCCCGCGACGCTCGAGCCCGTCGAGTACTACTGCAAGCTCCCGGACGATGCCATCGAACGCGAAATCGTCGTCCTCGACCCGATGCTCGCCACGGGCGGATCCGCCTCCGCCGCCGTCGGCTTCATCAAGCAGCGCGGCGTGAAGAACATCAAGTTCATGTGCCTGATCGCCGCACCCATTGGAATCGAGCGCCTCCACCGCGACCACCCCGATGTCCCGATCTTCTGCGCCGCCGTCGATGACCGTCTGAACGACCACGCCTACATCGTACCGGGCCTCGGCGACGCCGGGGACCGTCTGTTCGGCACCAAGTAGCCGACGCAGGACCTGCACGATTCCAACGGCGGAACCCCGGGGGCCCACGGTGGCCCTCGGGTTTCGTCCTTGAAGGAGAATGACATGAGACCTTCCTGGGACGCCTACTTCCAGCAGATCGCGGAACTCGTCAAGACGAGGTCCACGTGCATGCGTCGGCAAGTCGGAGCCGTCATCGTGAAGGACAAGCGCATCGTCTCCACCGGGTACAACGGTTCTCCGGTCCGCACCGCCCACTGCGAGGACGTCGGGTGCCTTCGCGAGAAACTCGGCATTCCCTCCGGCCAGCGCCACGAACTCTGCCGCGCCATCCACGCCGAACAGAACGCCATCATCCAGGCCGCCCACTCCGGCACCACGATGGAGGGCGCCACGATCTACGTCACCTGCCAGCCCTGTTCGCTGTGCGCGAAGATGCTGATCAACGCCGGCATCGCGCGCATCGTCTACGCGGGAGACTACCCCGACGAACTCGCCATGACCATGCTCCTCGAAGCCGGCGTCGTTTTGGACCGCGTGGAGGTCTGAGGCGTCGATGGGAGCATTCTTCGAAAACCATATCCTTCTTCGGTTCGACCTGTTCGGCGCCTCCATCGGCCTGCCGGTCCTGTTGGTCGTCCAATGGTCCGTCATGGCCGTCGTCTTCCTCTACGTCTTTCTCGCCCGGCGCAACGCGAAACCTACCCCGGGCGTCCTTCAGAACTTCTCCGAGATCCTTGCGGCGACGCTCAAGCGCTGGACGTCTCGCCGCACCGCCGCCGACGGGCCGAAAGCCGCGCGCCGACCGCCCTCCGAGAGTCTGTCGGCAGCCGTCGTGACCGCAGGCCTCTTCATCTTCACCTTCTGGGCCGCCGCCGCCGTCACGACGCTCCCCATCCAGAACGGACCCATGTCCGCCATCGTCGGCGTCGTCAATCCCGTGTTCCAGGCCTTGAAGGAAAAGACCATTCTCGGTCCGGTCCTCGAGCGCTTCAACGCCACCGACATCGGTGAAGAAATCAGGGACGCGATCCAGTTCCGCGAGGCCTTCGGTGTCCAGCTGTTCGGCTTTCGCATCGGCATCGCCGACGTGGTCGTCGTGACGTGGCTCGTCATGGGCGTGCTCTTCCTGCTCTCTTTCTGGCTCGGACGCGGCTTCCGCCCAGTGCCCAAGGGCAAGCAGCTGATCGCCGAGAATCTGGTCAAGGGAATCCAGAGCCTGGTCGGCACCGTGATGGAGCCGGACCTCGTCGACCGCTACGTCCCGTTCGTCGGCACGATCGTCCTTTTCATCAGCTTCTGCAACATGACGGCCGTGTTCCGGCTTCCCCCACCGGCAAAGAACCCGATCTTCCCGGCCGCCCTCGCGCTGCTCGCCATCGCATCCGTCCTGTTCTTCAGCATCCGGGAGGTCGGTTTCCGAGGGTTCGCCCGCTCCATGCTCTATCCCAAGGTGATCATGCTTCCCTTCAAGATCATCGACTTCATCATCAAGATCATCTCCCTGTCGCTTCGACTCTTCGGCAACATCTTCGGCGCCTTCATCCTCATGGAATTCGTCAACATCGTGGCCCCCATCCTGCTGCCCGGCCTGATCGGACTCTGGTTCGACCTGGCCGACGGTCTGATCCAGGGCCTCGTCTTCGGTTACCTGACCGCCCTCTATATCGGAGAAGTGGTCGAGAATGCGCATCACGCCGCACAGAGCGGCTGAAAGGAGGAAACGTACATGGACACATCACTCATCGGACTCGCAGCAGCAGGTGCCATCGCCATCGCCGCCTTCGGCGCCGCCCTGGGTATCGGAATGGCAGCGGGCAAGGCGTTCGACGCCGCCGCCCGCCAACCGGAAATCATCGGCAAGATCCAGGCTCTGCTCTTCACCGCCATCATCTTCATCGAAGCCACCGCGATCTACGCGCTGGTCGTCAGTCTCCTGCTGATCTTCGTCTTCAAGTGACGGAGAGGCTGACATAAACGAGGTATACGGGATGTACACCGACTATATCGTGACCGGCATCTTCACCATCATCAACCTGCTGGTGACCTACATCGTCCTCAAGCGCTTCCTGTTCAAGCCGGTGATGACCTACATGAAGAAGCGCCAGACCAACATCGAGAACGACCTGCGCGATGCGCAGGCCAAGATCGACGAGGCCGAGATGCGCACCATGGAAGCAACCGAACGGATCGAAGGCTCCATCAAGGAGGCCTCCGGCATCGTCGGCGACGCCAAGGTCCAGGCCGAGATGCAGCGCGACGCGATCCTCGCATCCGCCCGCCTGGAGGCCGCCGACCTGCTCAAGCGTTCCGAAGGCGACATCAACCGGATGCGCAACGCCATGCTCGAGGACATGAAGACGGAGGTCGCGGAGCTTTCCGTGGCCATCGCCACCAAGGTCATCGGACAGAGCGTCGACAAGGACCGCCAGAAGGAACTGGTCGAACGGCTGGTTTCCGACGAACTGAAGGGTCGGGTGGGAGCGGATGCCTGACTTTCCCCGGGCGTCGTCCGCCCGTTCGTCCCTTCCGGTCGTCCGGATCGCGACCTCCATCCACCTGGATGACGAGTTGGCGGAGCGTCTGGCGAAGAAGTTCGCGACACGCGTCGGTCTGGCCGAATACACGACGCACGTGGAGTTCGATAGCGAGCTCATCGGTGGCCTCGTGGTCTTCGCGGGCGGATTCCGATACGACTACAGCATCCAGGGACAGCTGACGCGCATCGCCGCCCAGCTGCGATCGACCCGGACCCAGAACGCCGAGTCCCAGCAGGAGGAGAACCTCAACAGCTTCATCTCCTCGACGCTCGGCGAGTCGCTCGATGACTTCACGGAGACCCCGGTCGCCGACATCACCGAGATCCAGTCCGCATACCTTCGACAGATGGAGGGCGGCATCCTCGACCCCGACCAGATCCGCGAGGACCTGCGGGAGTCGATCTCCCGCTTCGAGGCCACCTCGACGGTCGAGGAAGTCAGCACCGTCGCCACCTCCGGCGATGGCATCGTCACCGTTCCCGGCCTGCAGAACTGCATGTACGGCGAGATCATCGAATTCGCGAGCGGCGCCGACGGCTTCGCCATGAACCTTGAGGAGGACCGGGTCGGCATCGTGCTTCTGGCCCGCGCCTCGACCGTCACCGAAGGCATGATGTGCAAGCGCACCGGGCGCACGATCCAAGTGCCGGTCGGCTCCGCGCTGCTCGGACGCGTCGTGGACCCGCTGGGCAAGCCTCTCGATGGGCTCGGCCCCATCCAGACCCAGCGCTTCCGCCCCATCGAATCGCCCGCACCCAACGTCGTCGACCGCCAGCCCGTCAACAAGTCGCTCCAGACCGGCATCACCGCCATCGACGCGCTCACGCCCATCGGACGCGGCCAGCGCGAACTGATCATCGGCGACCGGCAGACCGGCAAGACGGCCCTCGCCATCGACACGATCCTCAACCAGAAGGGCAAGGGCGTGCAGTGCATCTACGTCGCCATCGGGCAGAAGATGTCCACCATCGCCTCCGTCGTCGGCACGCTCAACCGCGCCGGCGCCATGGACTACACCACCATCGTCGTCGCGAGCGCCTCGGCGTCCGCCGCCATGCAGTACATCGCTCCCTATAGCGGCTGCTCGATCGCAGAGGAACTGATGTACGAGTCCAAGGCCGACGTGCTCGTCGTCTACGACGACCTGACCAAGCACGCCCAAGCCTATCGTGCCATTTCGCTGCTCCTGCGCCGCCCCCCGGGACGCGAGGCCTTCCCGGGTGATGTCTTCTATCTGCACTCGCGTCTGCTGGAACGCGCCGCGCGTCTGTCCGACGAGCTCGGAGGCGGCTCCATCACGGCGCTTCCCATCGTCGAGACCCAGGGCGGCGATATCTCCGCGTATATTCCGACCAATGTCATCTCCATCACGGACGGCCAGATCTACCTCGAATCGGAACTGTTCTTCTCCGGCCGCCGCCCCGCCATCAACGTCGGCCTGTCCGTGTCCCGTGTCGGCAGCGCCGCGCAGGAGAAAGCCATGAAGCGCGTCGCGGGGCCATTGCGCATCAACCTCGCCCAGTACCGCGAACTCGAGGTCTTCTCCCAATTCGGTTCCGAACTCGACCCGACCACGCGGGCCCAGCTCGCGATCGGAGAACGCATCACCGAGGTTCTCAAGCAGAGTCAGTTCGCACCCCGCGCGCTGGCCGTCCAGGTCGTCATGGTCCACGTCGCGACCAAGGGGTTGATGTCCGACATCGATGCCGATGCCGTCCGCGAGTTTCTCAAGGGCTTCATCGAATTCCTCGAAGCGATTTCTCCTGGAGTCATGAATACCATCCAGGAAACCGGGGACCTCGGACCTACCTTCTCGGAAGACATCGCCGGCGCACTCAAGGAGTGGAAGCAGATGTGGCGTGCGGAGCACGGATCGGAAGGGACCGAACAGTAGCCGATGGAACAGAGCTTCGACATACGGAAGAGGATGCGCAGCATCGGCGATATCCGCCAGATGACGCGCGCCATGTACCTGATCAGCGCCGTGAAGATGAAGAAGGCGCGGGCGCAGCTTGCGAAGACGCTCCCGTTCTTCGAGTCCTGCCGCCTGACCATGGCCCAGATCCACCGCCTCAGCCCAGACGTCCGCAACCGGTACTTCACCGGCCACAGGCCGCCCAGGACCGAGAAACGCGTGCTCGGGTACTTCCTCCTGACCGGAGACCAGGGTCTCGCCGGCGCCTACAACATGAACCTGCTGCATGCGGCCGAGAAGCGGATCCGAAGGGATATCATCGATCAAGCCCGGAAGGGCTTCTCCGCCGAAGCCCGGCTGTTCGTCGCCGGCACCATCGGCAAGGACCAGCTCCAGCTCCACGGATTCGCCGTCGATGAGAACTTCACCTACCCCATCGACTCGCCCACCTACTTCCGCGCCCGCGAGATCTCCGACATCATCCACGACAAGTTCGAGCGCCGGGAGCTCCACGAGGTCTACGTCGTCTACACCGTCATCCACAGCGCCATCGACATGCGCCCCGTCGTGACGCGCCTCGTGCCCATCGACGCCGACGCCCTGATCGAGGGCATCTCCCCCGAGCGCGTCGCCGAAGTGCAGTCCCGACCGACCGAATCCATCGAATTCGTTCCGTCTCCGGCCGACGTGATGGACTACCTCGTCTCCACCTACCTGCGCGGCATGGTCTACGGCGCGCTGACCGAAGCCTTCGCCAGCGAGCAGACCGCCCGAATGACCGCCATGGACAACGCGACGGAGAACGCCGAGGACATCCTCGAGAAGCTTCGTCTCCAGAGCAACCAGCTCCGCCAGGCCGCGATCACCGCGGAACTGTCGGAAATCGTGGGCGGAGCCGAAGTGCTTTCGTCCGCGGACCTGATCCGGAGGATAGCGAGAAATGAATGAAGGCCGCGTGGTGCAGATCATCGGACCGGTCATCGACATCCGGTTCGACGAGGGACAGATGCCCCCCATCCAGGAAGCCATCCGCATCACCGTGGGTGACCGGACCGTCGTCGCCGAGGTCATGCAGCACCGCGACTATGGTGTCGTGCGCGCCGTCGCCATGGAGGCGACCGAGGGGATGACCCGCGGCAGCCGCGCGCTGTCGACCGGCGCCCCGATCACCGTGCCCGTGGGCGAAGGCGTCGTCGGGCGCATGTTCAACGTGCTGGGCGAGCCCATCGACAAGCTCGGCGGCGTGACCGCCGCCGCCTACTGGCCGATCCACCGCGAAGCTCCGAGCTTCACCGACCAGTACCCCGCCGAGCACATGCTCGAGACCGGCATCAAGGTCATCGACCTGCTCGCGCCATACTGCAAGGGCGGCAAGACTGGTCTGTTCGGAGGTGCCGGCGTCGGCAAGACCGTCCTGATCCTCGAGATGATCCGCAACATCGCCTCCGAGCACGGCGGCTTCTCCGTCTTCGCCGGCGTCGGCGAGCGCTCGCGGGAAGGCAACGACCTCTGGCGCGACATGAAGGATTCCGGAGTCATCGACAAGACCGTCATGGTCTTCGGACAGATGAACGAACCGCCCGGCGCCCGCATGCGCGTCGCTCTGTCCGGCCTCACCATGGCCGAATACTTCCGCGACGTCATGGGCCGCGACGTCCTGTTCTTCGTCGACAACATCTTCCGCTTCGTCCAGGCCGGCTCCGAGGTCTCCGCGCTCCTCGGCCGCGTGCCCTCCGCCGTCGGCTACCAGCCCACCCTCGCCAATGAAGTCGGCGCCCTCCAGGAGCGCATCACCTCCACGAAGCGCGGCTCGATCACCTCCGTCCAGGCCGTCTACGTCCCGGCGGACGACCTGACCGATCCCGCCCCCGCGACGACCTTCGCCCACCTCGACGCGGTCACCGTGCTTTCGCGCGAAGTCGCCGAACTCGGCATCTACCCCGCCGTCGACCCGCTCGCCTCCTATTCGCGCATCCTGAACGAGGCGACCCTGGGCACCGAACATTACCGCACCGCCCGCCGCGTCCAGGAGACGCTGCAGCGATACAAGGAACTGCAGGACATCATCGCCATCCTCGGCATGGAGGAACTCACCGAGAAGGACAAGCTGACCGTCGCCCGCGCCCGCAAGGTCCAGAAGTTCCTCTCCCAACCCTTCCACGTGGCCGAAGGCTACACCGGTATCCCCGGCGCCTACGTTCCCGTCCACGAGACCGTCCGCGGCTTCATGGAGATCGTCTCCGGCGGCGTCGACCACATCCCGGAGCAGTACTTCTTCATGAAGGGCACCATCGGCGAAGTCTACGCGGCCTTCAAGGCCGCATCCCAGAAGTAGCCATGGCAAGCGAGACGCCCGGCGCCGCCCACACCTTCCACGTCGACGTGGTCACCCCATACGAGCAGTTCTTCGACGGCGAAGTCGAGATGGTCATCGTGACGGGTACCGACGGTGAACTCGGCGTCCTCGCCGGCCACACGCCGGTCGTCGTCGCGCTCGCACCGGGAGAAATCCGGCTTCTGGTCGACGGCGAGTGGCGTATAGCGGCCGCCTCGAACGGATATGCCGAGGTCGACCGGACCCGCATGACCATCGTCACGACCTCGGCCGAATGGCCGGAGAGCATCGATGCCGGCCGTGCCCAGCGTGCGCTCGACCGGGCCTTGGCCCGGATAGCGGACGAGACGACGACGCCGGAAGAGGTCGAGCGCTCCAAGGTCGGAGTCCAGCGTGCGAAGGCTCGCATTCACGTCGCCACCGAGCATGCCCCTCACTCCACTCGGAAGTAGAATTTCGTCCCGGCGAACCGGAGGGTGCAACGTTCGGGCAGGACGCGTTCCTCGCCCGGGTCCAGCCGACGGTCGTCCAGGAACGTGCCATTACGTGTCGAGCAGTCCTCCACGGTGAAGGAACCGCCGAGACGCCGGATCCGTGCGTGCATCCGGCTCACTCCGGCTCCATCCGGCACGAGGTCGACCCGGTCGGCATCGCGTCCGACCGTGAACTCGTCGACCAGCACGAACCAGCGACGCCCCTCGACCTCCTCGAAGCTGCCCGGTTCGTTCTCGCTGAGGATGCCCATCTTCGTGACCGTCCCGACCGTAGACAAGTGCTCCGTCCGGTCCGTCGACCGTGGCGGGGCGTTTTTCGCAGTCCCTGCCCGCCGCAGCGAAAGGGGCGAAGCGGGGTGAAGGAGCAAACCGGCGTCCAGGACGGCGAGCACGCAGAGCAGGACCGGCATGACCCCGCGGGAGCCGGACGCCTCCAGCCAGAGCGATCCGGAGATGACCGCAGCCTCGACGAGAAGCACGGTCCAGGGGAGGATCGTGAGGAGGGAAGGCCGAGGCCGATGAGGCTGCGGGGAGCCAGGGGTCAGTGGGGAGCGCACGGAAACGGAAGGGGAGAGGCGCACAAGGGGACGCGGCCGGCGAGGCACGAGCCTCCTGGCCTCGAACCAGCGGCGCAGATCCTCGCGCCCGGGCAACGTCCCTGCCTCGATGCGGCAGGGCACGAAGGCGAGGTGCACGTCGAAGCGACACGGGGCGTTCGGGTCCGGCGTTCCCGAGAAAGCCGGGAATCCAGACTCCGGGACCTGTTCCGCGCGGTAGGAAAGGAACACCGAACTGGGTGACAGGTCGAATCCAGACTCCGGCAGCAGGAGGTCGGCGGCAGCGGCGAGTGCCGCATCGACTCCGGCGAGGACCGACTCGGCTTCCGCGCGCATGCGCCGACGAAGGCCGGATCGGAGGGTCGGCCCTGAGAATCGCCGGGTGAGCGGCAAGAGCCCGGAGGCATCCAGGAGCAGACCGTCCGCGCCCGCATTCGGGCGTCGGAGAAGCGGCAGGAGGAACGGAGTGGAGCGATGTTCCAGCACTTCGAGCCGATAGGGCACGAGTTGATCCGCACTGCACGACGGCAGGGCGAGGAAGCGGCCGTTGCGGAATCGGACGCAGCGCAGAGCGACCGGACCTGCGGAGGCGGTCGAACGCGGTGAGAACCCGTTGATCCTCTCGGGGGCCACTGTGCGCTTCATCCTTCGTCCTCCGAGCCGGTGCCTCCGATCACGGACGCCGAATCTCCGAAGACCGATTCGATGATGTCGGTCGCGTAGGAGAGGATGGCGCTTCGGAAGATCAGGGCGACGCTGATCAGGACCGCGATGATGATGACGACTTCCACGGTTCCAAGGCCGTTGCGGCGATGTTTCATGACATGCCTCCTTTCAGGCGAGCGGTTGCAGCGAGAGTAGGGCGGGAATGCCGGTCAGGGCGATGACGGCGAGCAGGTCGACCGCCGTGGGCAGAAGAAGCCGTGTGGAGACCTCGTCGAGCCGACGTCTTGTTTCCGCGCGGGCCAACGCCCAACAGGAGGAGGTCTGAAGGCGGAGGAGGTCGAGGGTGGATGCGCCGCCGCGGCGGTCGTATTGAGCAAGAAGAGAAAGCGCCGAGGCGATCTCGGGGACGCCGCATTCCACGGACAGCCGGTCCAGGGCGTCCGCCGGCGTCCGGCCGGCACGGATCCGAGCGAGGGTGCGGTCGATGTCGTCGACCACGGCGAGGTCCGACGAAGGCAGGCCTTCGCGGGCGACCTCGAGGGCGCGGCGCAGGACGAGCCCGGCGGAGAGGAGAGCGAGGACGAGACCGAGGAAGGTCGGGTAGGAGACGACGCGGTTCCGGTCGCGCTCGACCTGCGCCGCACGCGCATCCCGGTCATGGAGCCAGGCGAAGAACCCGGCGCCGGCGACGGCTGCGATGGCGATGAACCAGGGGCCGGTTCCAGCCAACAGCGTGGGGACTCCGAATACGGCGGCCCCCAAGGCGAGACGGACGGGCAGTCGAGCGAGATGACGGGCGAGGGCCGCCTCCGGGTCTTCGGGGGAGCGGGAGAAGAGGAGCAGAAGGCGTCGGGCATAGGCGGCGGGCAACCAACCCGGAAGTGGCGGAGGAGGTGGCGAGGAAGTAGAGGGATCGGGCAGTGGGTTCCCGGTTGCGGCGGTTCTGGGAGTGAGGGAACGGAAGGGTCGCGGCGAGCGGATTTTCGCAGGGACGGAGACGATGCGGAGCGCAAGGGACGCCGCGGCAACGGAGACGACGAAGACGGCGCCGAGGGCCAGGCGGCCGCGCGGGTCGGCGAAGGCGGGTTCGAAGAAGCCTGCGGCGGCGCCTTGCAGCGAGAGGGCTACAAGAAAGGGCGTAGCGGCGAGGACCAGCGCCTCGATGCGCCGCGCGGAGGACTGGGCCGCCGCATCCTGTTCGAGGAGCATGCGTTCCGTGGTCATGGCGAGCGAGGCACGGAGCAGGTCGAGCACGCGCGGCCCGAGGATGCGCCCCGAGGCGAGAGCTTGAAAGAGAGGCGTGGATTCGGGGCAGGGGAGGGCTGGAGGGAGGGAACGGACCGCGTCCGCGAAGGGCCGCCCGGACTGGAGGGCGAAAACGGACGTTCGAAGGGCACGGCAGAAACCGGAAGTCGGCCCGAAGAAGCGGGTCATCGCCGGCAAGGCCTCGACGAGAGCGGTTTCCGGCGAACGGCCGCTGGTGAGCGCTGCACAGAGGTGCTGGAGGAGCAGCTGCAGGTGGATGCGGGCGGTGCGCGTGCGGCGTGCGGCGAGGAGTTCGAGGGCCGACTGGCAGGGGGCGACAGCGGCAAGCAGGGAGAGGGGGACTGCGACGCGGGAGTCGCGGACGAAGAGGAGCGAGCCGACGAAGCAGAGGAAGGCGGAGATTGCATAGATGCCGACGACAAGGGCGGCAGGGTACTTGGAGGGGCTTCTTTCAGAACGTGCGGACAAGCGGACCGCCTCCCTTCCTGGAGAACAGGGTTTCAGTGCGGAAGGATTCTCCGTCGGGGCCGAGGGTTCGAATCACCTCACGGACGACACGCCGGCCGTCGGGTAGACGGACGAGGTGGACGACGAGTTCCACGGCGGAGGCGACCTGACGGACCACCGCCGCGTAAGGCAGGCCGGAGGGCGCGAGGGCAAGCGTCGCCAGGCGGACGAGCATGTCCTCGGCGGAATTCGCGTGGCCGGTCGAGAGGGAGCCGGCGTGGCCGGTGTTCATGGCCTGCAGCATATCGAGGGCTTCGGCGCCGCGCACCTCGCCCACGATGATGCGGTCGGGACGCATGCGGAGGGAGGCCCGGATCAGTTGGGACAATCCGACGGCACCTCCGCCGTCCGGCAGCGCGCCGCGCGCTTCGAGACGGACGAGGTCGGGGAGTCCCTGCAGGCGGAGCTCTGCTGAATCCTCGATGGTCACGACGCGCTCGTCCGAGGGAATCGAGGCGGAGAGGACATTCAGGAAGGTGGTCTTGCCCGTTCCCGTGCCCCCGCTGATGAACAGGCTGTGGCGCTCGCGCACAGCGGCCTGCAGGAAGTCCGCGGCGTCCTGCGAGAGAAATCCGGTATGGACAAGGGTCTCCAGATCGGGGCAGATGCCGGTGAACTTGCGGATGGTGAAGACCGGTCCATCGGGAGCGACGGGCGGCAGGGCCGCATGCGCACGGGAGCCGTTGGGCAGGCGCAGATCGGCGAGAGGTTCGCTTTCGCTGATGGATCGGTCCGAGCGGGCGAAGAAGCCGACGATCAGGTCGGTGAGGCGCTTGCGGTCGGGGAATCCGCGGGCGTATCGATGCAGACGGCCGTCCCGCTCGAAGAACACGGCGTCGGGGCCGTTGACCATGATCTCCGTCACCGAGGGGTCGTCGTAGAGCGGTTGGAGAATGCCGAGTCCGCGCATCGCGTGAAGGACTTCCTCGGCCAGGCGCTGTTTCTCGACGAGCGATAGGCGCGCTCCGACAGCGGAGCCGTTCAGCGCACCGGCGACGAGGCGCCGCAGCGTCGCGTCGTCGATCTGGTCCACCTGGTCGAAGGAGGCGACGACGCGGTCGATGAGCCAGGTCTGAAGACCGCTGTCAGCGGACGATTCCATGGGGGGCCTCCTCACCGGACAGCAGGTCGGAGCGAAGGATCCGGGCGCACTCCTCCCAGTCGATTTCACGGGGACGGGTCGGGTCGATGGGCAGCATCCGCTCGGTGAAGCGAAACCCAGCGGGGAGGGACGGAAGAAGCAGGGTCATTTCCCGACGCATTGCGCGGCATGCGGGGCCGGTTTCCGTTCCGTGCACGAGCAGTAGGCGTCCGCAGGCCCCTGCGACTTCGCGGACCAACGAGAACGGCACCTCGCCGCATACGGCGAGCACCCCGCGGGAACCGCCCCGCCGCCGCATGCAGAGGGAGTGGACGACCTCTGCGATTCGCTCCGGCGGGCACCCGAAAAGGTCGTCGGCCCGACGTGGGGCGAGCAGGTAGGCGGGCCCCCCCTCTCGTGCGGGTCGGGGCAACACCTCCGGATCGAGGAGAATGTCGGTGATCGAGGGAAGACCGTCCGGCAGAGGAGCCAGAAGAACGGAAGCCAGACTCCGCCCGTCGGGGTCGAGGGGCGAGAGCTCGAGGTGGTCGACGAAGAACCCGCGTGCCGCGAGAGTCTCGGCGACGACTTGCGTCAAAGCCTGACGAAGGGCGGAGGGAAGGGAGGACAGGATGCAGACGGCCGGGAAGGTGGAGCGGACGGGGGCGACGTCGACCGGAACGGGTTCGAAGACGGGTGCTTCGGCAGCGGGAAGACCGCGAAGCAGCGCCGCGAGGATCCGGTCGGCGCCGCCGAGGCGGGCCACGGACCCCTCGTCCACAGGGGGTGAGGAAACGCCTGCGAGAAGGCGCAGGCTCCGGCTGGAAGGGAAACCTCCGCTCGGAGGCGACGACTCCCCGTCATCGGGATTGTAGACGAGGAAGTCAAAGGAAGAAGCCAAGTCGAAGGAAGGTCCCAGGGGATCCGTGCGACGGCCGCCCTCCGGAACGAGTGTCTCCAGGACGACATCGGGCCGCAGACAGGGAAGACGCACTCCGAGGTAGGTCCGGAGGGCCTCGAGATAATCGACATCGGCATCGTGAAGAAGGACACGCAGCATCGGAACACCCCCTCGCAATGGGGATGCTAGACCGGATGCTTCGGGTGGGGATGGGTTCCGTTCCGACAGCACGGTGCACTTCGTGACCTTCTGCCGACAAATCTCCTGTGACTTCGCGAATCGGCCGATCCCCGTCCTATCCCTTGGAGCACTCCGCGAACGCCACCGCGATGCGGTTCACATCGGCATCGTCGATCCAGTAATGGGTCACGATCCGGACTTCGTCGCCGTCCCCGCCGTTCATGAGGATCCCACGCTCGGAAAGAGACTTCGCGAGGGCGTTGGGACGCAGCGGGAAGCCGGGGAGGAGCTTCACGTAGACCATGTTGATGTCGAGGCGGTCGGTCTGCACCTCCAGCCCGGGCACGCCGGAGAGGAGCCGGGCGAGTCGTTTCGCGCGGGCGTGGTCCTCGGGGAGGCGCAGGGTCATCTCCTTCACGGAGAGGAGTCCCGCCGCCGCGAGGATGCCGGCCTGGCGCCAGCCGCCGCCGAGGACCTTGCGCTTGCGGCGCGCGGCGTCGATGAAGACGCGGGAGCCGGCGAGGATCGAGCCGACCGGGGCGCACAGTCCCTTCGAGAGGCAGAACATCACCGAGTCCGCCTCGGCCGCGACCGTTGCGGCCGGGACGCCGAGGGAGACGGCCGCGTTGAAGAGGCGCGCGCCATCGAGGTGGACGGGGATGCCGTGCTCCCGCGTGATGGTCCGGATCTCCTTCATGTACGACAGGGGCGCGACGCGGCCGTTTCCATGCGCGTTCTCGAGGCAGACGAGTCCGGTCTTCGGCTCGTGGATATCGTCGCCGACGCGGATGCGCACGCGCACGTCCTTCGGATCCATCCAGCCGACCGCGTCCGGGGCGGGCCGCAGCTGGGCGCCGGCGATGATGGCCGCGCCGCCCGCCTCATGCCAGAGGATGTGGCAGGTCTCGCCGAGGATCACTTCCTCTCCGCGCTTCACGTGGGTGAAGACGGCAAGCTGATTGCCCATGGTGCCGCTCGCGACGAACAGCGAGGCCTCCTTGCCGACCGCCGCCGCCGCCGTGCGCTCCAGTTCCAGCACCGTCGGGTCGTCGCCGTAGACATCGTCGCCCACCGGCGCCTCCGCCATGGCCCGCCGCATCTTCTCCGTCGGCCAGGTCACCGTGTCGCTTCGTACGTCGATCCATTTTCCCATCATTTCATTGGCCTCCCCTTGGGTTCTTTGCTATGATTGTAATGCTTTTCCCCGTTCCGCGGGAGGTCGCGAATGTTCGAGATGGCCGTACTTCTGGTCGCCTTCGCCGCCGGCATCGCCGGAGGCCGCTGGCTGCACCCCGGACCCGCCGCCCAGCGCTGGGTCTCGCACGTGCAGCTCGCCGGCGTCGTCGCGCTCGTCTTCCTCATGGGGCTCGCGCTCGGCGCCGACGCCTCCTTCTGGGCGCGCATCGGCCCTCTCGGCCTCGATGCCCTCGTCTTCGGCGTCCTCACGGCTCTCGGCGGCGGCTTCGGCGCCGCGGCCGCCGGCCGCTGGATCGAACGGCGGCGCCGCACGTGAGGACCACGGCCGCCATCCTGCTCGCCCTCGTCCTCGGCATCGCGGCCGGCCGCGGTCTTCCCGCATCCCTGACCGCCGCGGTCCCGGACGTCCTCCCGACGGTGCTGCTCGCCCTGCTCGTCCTGTGCGCCGGCGTCTTGCTCGGGTCCGATCGCCGTGTCTTCGACGACCTGCGTTCGTCCGGTGCGTCCCTTCTCTCGCTGCCCGTCGCCGTCGCTCTCGGCAGCGTCGCCGGCGGCCTCGGCGCCGCGCTGCTCACCGGGACCCTTCTTGCGGACGGCCTGGCGGTCTCCTTCGGGTTCGGCTGGTACAGCCTGTCCGGCGTGCTGGCCTCCCAGCTGGGAGATCCCGGGCTCGGCGCGCTTGCCTTCCTTTCGAACCTCGTCCGGGAGCTCACGGCCTTCCTCACGATTCCGCTGCTCTCGACGAGCCTCGGCGGTTACTTCTGCGTCGGCGTCGCCGGGGCCACCGGGATGGACACCACCCTGCCCGTCGTCTCCGCCGCCACCGCACCCCGCTTCTCCGCCCTCGCCTTCGTGAGCGGCGCCGTTCTGTCCGCCCTCGTCCCGCTGCTGCTGCCCCTCGCCCTCGTCGGGCGATGAAAGGATGACCATGGAATACCAGGCTCACCCGGAACGGTACAAGACCATGCAATACAGACGCAGCGGCCGCAGCGGCCTGAAGCTTCCGGCGGTCACACTGGGACTCTGGCACAACTTCGGAGAGCTGACACCGCTCGACGTGCAGCGCAGCCTCGTGCGCACGGCGTTCGACTTAGGGATCACGCACATCGACATCGCCAACAACTACGGTCCCCCCTATGGAGCGGCGGAGACGAACTTCGGGCGGATCATGAGGCTGGACATGAAGCCGTGGCGAGACGAACTGGTGATCTCCACCAAGGCTGGATACGACATGTGGCCCGGCCCCTACGGCGACCACGGAAGCCGGAAGTACCTGGTGGCGAGCCTGGACCAGAGTCTCCTGAGGACGGGGATGGAATATGTCGATATCTTCTATCACCACCGTCCCGACCCCGAAACCCCGCTGGAGGAGACCATGACCGCCCTCGACGCCATCGTGCGGCAAGGCAAGGCGCTCTATGTCGGACTGTCGAACTACCACCCGGAGCAGACCCGGAAAGCCGCGAAGATCCTCCGCGATCTGGGCACGCCCTGCCTGATCCACCAGCCTTCCTACTCCCTGCTGAACCGTTGGATCGAGCGCGAGGGCCTCCTGGACGTGCTGGAGGAGGAGGGGATCGGCTGCATCGCCTTCTCCTGCCTGGCGCAGGGGCTTCTGACCCACCGCTACCTGCATGGCATCCCGGCGGATTCCAGGGCCGCGCATGACCCCCGCTTCCTCAAATCGAAGGACATCACGAACGAGAAGCTGGAGGTCATCCGACAGTTGAACGACCTCGCCGCCGCAAGGGGACAGAGTCTTTCGCAGATGGCCATCTCCTGGGTCCTGCGGGGTGGTCGGGTGACGTCGGCCCTGATCGGTGCCAGCCGCCCGGAGCAGCTGGTCGAGAACGTCGGCGCGCTCGACAACCTGGATTTCACGGACGAGGAAATGGCGCGGATCGATGCGCTGGTAGGATAGGAAGAATCTCCATGAATGATTCCCAGCCATGAAGGAGGCCCCATGGAACGCACGAATTCGAAGAACGCCCCGAAGCTCCGCGGCGCCCTGATCACCTTCGGCCCCGACGACTGGCGGATTCTGCAGCGCCAGGCCGACGGAACGGCCGAACTGCACCTCTCCGGCACGTGGAGCCACGACGGCCCGGCGACGCGTCCCGTCGTCAAGGTCCGCGCCGTGCTCGAGGACACGGGCGAGTCCGTTCTGGGATGGACCGATTCCGCCATGGACGGCGAATGCTGGAGATTCCTTGCCCGCCTGCCCGAAGGCGGGCCGTACCGCATCGAGACGTGCCTCTCCATGGACGAACAGAAACAGGTGGAGTGGAGCGTCCGCGGGGACATGGTCCACCACGTCGGCGTCGGAGATGTCTTCGCCATCGCAGGCCAGAGCAATTCCGCCGGATACGGCAAGGACCCCGTCTTCGACCCTGCCGAGGTCGGCGTCCACCTCCTCGCCAACGACGGCCGCTGGCGTCTCGCCACGCATCCCTTGAACGAATCCACGAACATGGTACACCCCGCGAACCTCGAGGGAGCCAACCCCGGCCATGCTCCTTGGCTCGCCTTCGCAAAGCGTCTGCGCCGAGAGCTCGGCGTCCCTGTAGGCCTCGTCCAGAGCGCGCTCGGCGGCTCGCCCCTCTCCGAATGGAACCCCGAGGAGACGGGTGGGTTGTACAGGAATCTTCAGGCCATCCTCGCACCACTCCGCGCCGAAACAAAGGATCCGCGCCTCCTCGCCGGCGTGCTCTGGTACCAGGGCTGCAGCGACACGGGCGAAGGCACCTGCGACACCTACCTCGACCGGTTCGGCCGCTTCGTCGCCCACCTGCGCGAGGACCTCGGAGACCCCGCGCTGCCGTTCCTCACCGTGCAGATCGCCCGCTACACCGGCCCGGCAGAACCCGGAGCCGACGCCGGATGGGGCAAGGTGCGCGAGGCCCAGCGCCGCGCCGCCCACGAGATTCCCGGCGTCGTCATCGTGCCCGCGATGGACCTGCCGCTGAGCGACGCGATCCACATCGCATCTTCAGGCAACCTCGTTCTGGGAGATCGGGCGGCGAAAGCCGTCCTCGGTGCGTTCTATGGCGTCGGGTCGAACTTCCGGGCCCCCGAGCCGGACTGCGCGGTCCGGGAGGGCGGCAACCGCGTGCGCGTGCATTTCACGAACGTCGTCGAGCGCCTTTATGACTGGGAGGTCGTACCCGCGCTCATCCCCTTCTGCGTCGAGACGCCGGACGGGCTAGAGCTCGCCCCGACCCGCATCGATTACGTCCAACGCTGCGACGTGGTGCTGACCTTCGACCGCGACCTGCCCGAAGGTTGCCGCGTCCACGGCGCGCACCGACAGAACCCGCCCCCGGTCGTGCCCCACGACGTGACGACGCGTCTCCCGATGCTGTCCTTCTACGGATTGCCCGTGGAAGGCTAGGTCTTCACGAAATCGACAGTCGGATCTCGCCTTTCGTGGGGGATTCGACGAGATGGAGGAGAAGGGCGCGGGCCATGAGCAGCTGCCCGAACATCTCCAGCCCCTCCTCGACCGTCGCGACGTAGTGCGTGAGGAAGCCGGACATGTCGCCGTCGGCGACCTTCGACCCGATCATCTCGAGCACCAGGGCGCCCCCGACGTACACCACGCCGGCGATGAGAAAGCGCGCGGCGGAGCGACGCGGCAGTCGGAACAGGAACGGGATGAAGGCCACGGCGAGCCCGACGACCAGCGGGATGGCCACCACGACCCATGCGTACGCGAAGAATCCCTCCGTCTTCACATAGGGAATGAAGATCACGCTGAAGTATTCATGGATCGAGATGGCCTCGTCGACCGCCATGAACAGGAAGCCGGCGGCAAGGACCATCCAGTGCCAGTTGCGGCGCCCGGTTTCCGCTTTCGCGGTCAGGGCGGACAACCAGGTCAGCACGCTGCAGACGAGGAGCATGAACGAACTGTACCAGGTCGGCAGGCTCTGCTCGGCACCGATGTTGACCCAGTTCAGGAACGGTGCCAGCCGCGCGTTGGCGGCGAGGTGCGCGGGGACGAAGGGCAGCACCAGGTTGACGGCGAGGATGAAGAGGATCGAGACGGACAGAGCGAGGGTCCAGGTTCGGATGCGAAGCGCGACGGTCGTCATGGTGCGGGTTCCTCCCTTTCGTATCTCCCATATTCATGGACGGTCGCGTACATGGCCACGACATTCTCCGTCGGTGAATTGTCCTGCAGCGAGTGTGTCGGCGAGAAGCAGTAACCGCCGCCGGGCATGAGGATGCGCAGTTTCTCGCGGACGTCGGCGACGGTGTTCGCGACGCTTCCGTAGGCGACGGGCCCGGCCGTGGAGACGCAGCCGTGGAGGACGAGCCGCCCGCCGAAGCGGGTCTTCAGGGACAGGGGGTCCATCTCCGCGGCTTCGGGCTGCAGCGTGTCGGCCGCTCGCAGTCCCATGTCGATGTAGTCGTCGTACGCCCAGCAGCTCGAGCCGCAGGTGTGCATCATGACCGGCAGCCCATACTGCTTCGCCAGCGCGAAGAAGGGTGCGTGCCGGGGCAGGATGTGGCGGTGGAAGAGCTCGCGGGAGATCAGGGGGCCACGCTGCGAGCCGAGGTCTTCGCCGATCCAGACGAAGTCGAGGCGGTCGCCGCATTTCTCCAGAGACCGTTTCATGACCTCGAGTTGCAGGTCGAGGAGCCGGTCGATCAGCAGAAGCCCGGCCGGGTCGTCGGTCGCAAGGTCGACGAAGGTCTGCTCCATGCCGCGCAGGAAGCCGGCTGTGTTCATGATGCACGCGAGGCCGGCGCCCCCGTAGAAGAGTGCGAAATCGCGCTTCGCCTCGCAGGCCGCGGCGAGACCCGAATAATCGAAATCGTCTGCGGTGGGCATCGGCCAGGCCGCGACCTCGTCGACGTCGGCGTCCTTCAACGGGAAGCCGCAGTAGTCCCAGTAGCCGCCGCTCGCGTGGTCGACCCAGCGCAACTGCCAGCCGAACTGGGCGTCGACCTTCCGGTCCGGGATCTCCGCATGCAGACGCTTCCCCCTATGGGGAGCGCCGATTCCCCGGAAGTCGACGCCCAGGACCTCGGCCAGCCCTTCCGAATCGTCCGCGGCGAGGCCGAAGTGGGCCTTCAGGCGTGCATCGATGCCGGCGTTCGCGGAGTAGTCGACGGGGACGCGGTCCGGGAGGCCGCCGGCGAACACGGTCCGCACCCGCTCGCGCGATGTCATGCGTTCGGGGCGGCGGATCCGGAGGGCGTCGGGGACTTCGGCGAATGTTGCACTCATGGGGAGTTCCTCCTTGCAGGAATACGATGCGGAAAGATCAGACCGGAAGTTCCATGCCCTGTTCCATGATTTTCAGGTACTCCGTGTATTGGAAGATCCTGCCTCTCTTGCGATCGGTCGTTTCATGGACCATGCCGAGTCCAACGAGAACCAGCAGCCCCTTGTTGACGGTCGGTTGAGACAGCCCTGTCTCCTTGCCCAACAGGTAGGGAGTCGCCAGGAGATGGCGCTGGAAGGCGCCATGCAGGCTCTGCAGGGTTCCCGACATGCGGCCGAAGGACGCGAGACGCGCGCGGTCTTCTTCTAGAAGCGCGTGGACCCTGCGGATGGAATCAGCGGCCTGTTCCGCGGTCGCGATAACCGCATCCGCGAAGAAGGACAGCCAGGCTTCCCAATCCCCGGTCCGCCGGACGACGTCGAGGAGTTCATAATAGCGGGTCCGATGCGTCTTGAAATAGAGGCTCAGATAGAGCAGGGGCTGATGAAGCACTTCCCGCTCGCACAGAAGAAGTGTGATCAGAAGTCGTCCCAGCCTTCCGTTTCCGTCCAGGAACGGGTGGATTGTCTCGAACTGGACGTGGGTCAGTGCAGCTTTCAGCAGAACGGGGCTCGAGTCCGGAGAATCATGGATGAAATTTTCGAGATCTCCCATGCAGGCGAGGACCTTGTCCGGAGGCGGGGGAACGAAGAAGGCGTTGCTCGGACGGGTTCCACCGATCCAGTTCTGACTGGTGCGGAAATCCCCGGGGGACTTGTCGTTTCCGCGGCCTGAAGTCAATAGGATCCGGTGGATCTCGCGAAGGAGACGAAGAGACAGCGGGAAGCCCTCCTCGAGGCGTCGGAGACCATGCTCCAAGGCCGCCACATAACGGACGACCTCCTGGACATCCCCCGAACGATCGCCATGGAGCGGTTCGACCTCGAAACGAAGCAGGTCGGACAGAGAGGACTGGGTTCCCTCGATCATGGAGGAAAGCACGGCTTCCTTGCGGATATACAGATAGAGAAACAACGAGGAATCCGGGAGCAGATCCGAAATACCATCCAATCGTCCCAGGGCGATCAGCGCCCGGTCGAACGTCTCCCTCAGCTCCGGAGTCCATTCGATCGGCGGGCGGGGCGGGAGTGCGGCCGGCACGAACGCCGAAACGGACTCCCCTGCTGTTGTCGAACGCTCATAGTGGCCTTGCAGGCTTCTCTTCATCACAACCTCGAACATTAAACAAGATTCTTGGTAATTTAAGTATAACGCCATAAGGTTAATTAGCAAGGGCTAGAATAATCCCACGTCACCGTCAGTTCAGGATCAGCGCAATCCGGATGGTTGCTACGCGCCCGTCCACGAACTGGATTTCGAAGTCGTGGTCGCCGGGTCCGAAGACCTCGGGGTCCACGGACTCCTCATAGGGACTCCGCGCGGCGAGAACCATGAGGCCGGGGGCGGAGAAAGAGTCCAGCGTATAGTGGAATCCGCCCGTCCCCAGATAGGCCACGAGCTCCGGCAGCGTCATACCGACCTTCAGTCCACGCGGACCAATGAAGTCCGGATCGGAGACGACGAATTCCCACGCCCCCCACAGATCGGGCTTGCTGGTGTCCGGTGCCTGGACGATCGTCAGGGACAGTTCCTCGAAGGCGATCTCGCGGATGCGCTTCGGACCGGTGTCCTCCCAGTCGCCCTCTTCCGTCGTGTCCGACGTGGGTGTCCCGAAGGTGGCGAGCAGCGCGTCGGCGCTGATGGCGATGCCGAGTGCGACCTGCAGGTCGTCCTTCACGAACACGTACTCGTGCATGGCGAGCTTCAGTGCGGGCACGGCTTCGACGGTCCGGTCGCCGGACCCGTCGTGGATCGTGAACCTCTTGACGTTGACCTTGTCCAGGGCGGGGTCGATGGAGTAGTACTCGATGTCGACGGAGCCTCCCTCGATGATCTCGATGCGGGTCGGGTAGGGGAGGAGGGAGGTGTCGGACATCCCGGGATGGCAGATCGCTCGCAGAGAATCGCCGGAGAGACCGATGCCGAGGCATTCGACGGCGGCGAAGGGGAGGACCGGAATGGCCGGCACGGTCGGTTCGGTCGTCGGCGAAGATGTCGGCGGGGCGAGCGAAGGGGTCGGCTGCGGGGTGACCGCCTCCGTGGGTGGTGTCGTCGGCGATGCGGTGGATGTTGCGCAGGCCGAGAGTGCGGCTGCGAGAAGGAGGACGACGACGAGGGTTCTCTTGCGGACCATCATTGGGACCTCCCTTGCGAAAAGGTTTCGACTTCAGTGCCATTATATTCTTGCCCGCAGGGAATATGAATCGGCGGGCGGGCCATGACGGGGGTGCCGCGGACCCGGAACGGTCCACCGTCCGACGTGATCCGTTCATATTGCCGTTGCATTCGGCTTCGTGGTACAATTCGGTTCGGCGAGGCCGCACAAGCGATGGCCCGCCCACGGACCCACAACTGAATACGGTCTTCGATCCTTATCAAGAGTGGCGGAGGGACAGGCCCTTTGAAGCCCGACAACCGGCGGAGTTTTCCGCATCGGTGCCGAACCTGCAGGTGATACCTGGAAGATGAGGCTGCGACGTCCGACGTCTGCGATTTCGACGCCTCTTCCTTCCGGGAAGGGGTTTTTTGTTTGTGACCTTGGCAAATGGGCCGGGAGGAACGGGAGGAATGGAAATGGGCAACGACAGAGTGCGCGGCAAGTGGGTCTTCACCTCGGAATCCGTGACGGAGGGGCACCCCGACAAGATGTGCGACCAGATCGCGGACGCGGTCCTGGATGCAATCCTCAAGGACGACAAGAAGGCGCGCGTGGCCTGCGAAGTGACCGTAACGACGGGCCTCGTGCAGGTCATGGGCGAGATCACGACCTCGACCTACGTGGACATGCCGAAACTCGTCCGCGGCGTCGTGCGGGAGATCGGCTACGACCGCGCGAAGTACGGTTTCGACAGCGACACCTGCGCCGTGGTGACCGCCATAGACGGACAGTCGTCCGACATCGCCCAGGGCGTCGACCACTCCCTCGAAAGCAGAGGCGGCCAGACGGACGAGCTCGAGGCGACCGGCGCCGGCGACCAGGGGATGATGTTCGGCTTCGCCTGCGACGAGACCCCGGAACTGATGCCCCTGCCCGTCTCCCTGGCTCATAAGTTGTGCCGCCGCCTCGCCGAGGTCCGCAAGGCCGGGAAGATCATGAAATACCTGCGCCCGGACGGCAAGGCCCAGGTGACGGTCGAGTACGACGGCCTCGACCCCGTCCGCGTGGACACGGTGGTCGTCTCCACCCAGCACGGGCCGGAGGTCGAGCACGCCACGATCGAGCGCGACGTGATCGAGCACGTCGTTCGCGCCGTGATTCCGGCGCACCTGCTGGACAAGGACACGAAGTTCTACATCAACCCGACCGGCCGGTTCGTGATCGGCGGACCCAACAGCGACACGGGGCTGACGGGACGCAAGATCATCGTCGACACCTACGGCGGGATGGCCCGCCACGGTGGCGGCTCCTTCTCCGGCAAGGATCCGACCAAGGTCGACCGCTCGGCGGCTTACGCCGCCCGCCATGTCGCGAAGAACATCGTCGCCGCGAAGCTCGCCCGCAGGGTCGAGATCCAGGTCGCCTACGCCATCGGAAAGTCCCACCCCATCTCGATCTTCGTCGACACCTTCGGCACCGGCAGCATCCCCGACGAGAAGATCGAGGCGCTCGTGGCGAAGCACTTCGACCTGCGCCCCGCCGCCATCATCCGCGACCTCGACCTGCTCCGCCCAATATACCGGCAGGTGGCCGCCTACGGACACTTCGGCCGCAACGACCTCGACCTGCCCTGGGAGCGGACCGACAAGGCCGCAGCGTTGGCACGCGATGCCGCTGCCGACTGAGACGCGTATCGAAGGCACCGTCGAGGAGATCGTCT
This sequence comes from uncultured Oscillospiraceae bacterium, assembly GCA_964579735.1. Lineage (GTDB taxonomy): Bacteria > Bacillota > Clostridia > Saccharofermentanales > UBA5734 > CAILLO01. Next base: position 31,346 of record CAZOHH010000024.1, read on the forward strand.
ACCGCAACGAAGGCAATGGGTACACGGTCTGCTCGGTGACGCGTCCCAAGGAAGACGACATCATGGCCGTCG
>CAZOHH010000024.1:31427-31651 GCA_964579735.1 uncultured Oscillospiraceae bacterium
TCTCAAGGCAGGCGACGTCGTCGTGCTCGAGGGATCCTTTACGGAACACCCTGACTACGGGCCACGCTTCTCCGTCGTGCACGGCACACTGAAGCCGCCGGACAACGAAGCGGCCGTCCTGCGCTATCTCTCCACCGGAATGATCAAGGGCATCGGCCCGGCGACCGCGAAGAGGCTCGTCCAGCGGTTCGGCATGGAGACGCTGAAGGTCCTCGCGGACGAAC
>CAZOHH010000025.1:0-10846 GCA_964579735.1 uncultured Oscillospiraceae bacterium
ATGCAGTGAAGGCGGTGATGAAGTGGTCGAGACGGACCTGTCCGAGGTCTTCAACGGAATCTACGGCGAGACGTACCCGGCGACGGCGCGTTTCGTCGCCTCCAAGTGCGGCAGCGTCCACGACATCGCCGATATCCTTCAGGAGACCTATGCCGAGGTGTACGACACGCTTCTCCGGAGAGGCGCGGAGTATCCGAGGAACGCGGCGGCCTTCGTACGGCAGGTCGCCCGGACAAAAGTCTACCGGCACTACTCCCTTGCGGAGCGTCTCCGACTTCTTGTCCCTCTCTCCGTAACGGACGACGAGGGAGACGAAATCCCCATCACCGACTTCGAGCCGCAACAAGAAGACGTCGAGGAGAGGCTGGTCGACCGGCTTCTGATCGACGGCGTCTGGGAACGGCTGTCGCACGAGCCGGATGATGTGCAGCGGATCTTCTATCTCTTCTACGAGCTGGACCGGTCGATTCCGGAAATCGCCACAGACCTCCGAATGGGTCGGTCGAATGTCAAAAACAAGCTGTACCGGACGCTGAAGAAGTTCCGGGCCCTCTATGGAAAGGAGAGTGGGTCGGTTGGATGAGAAACGGCTGTTGAAGCGTGTTCTGGAGACCCACGTTGCTGACCGGGACCTGATCCGTGCGAAAGTGTTGGATGCGGCCCGGACAAAGGAAGGAAAGGTGCCCCTCATGAAACGCAGGAAGATCCTCGCGGTCGCCATCGCGGCTGTGGTCGTCGTCACGCTCTCGGTCTCCGCCTACGCGGCGGTCGACGCGGTCCAGTATAACCAGGCGGCTAACGTCCTCGCCAAGGTCGGCATCGATGCCGCCACCCTCCCCCGTTCAGAAGCCAAGTTGATCGGCAGCGACATCGCCTCCAACTCGTTCTCGAACGCCGAAACGCAGAAGGTCCTGGCTGAACAGGCCGCATCGCTCGGCCTCACGGTCACCTCGACGGACGCGAAGGGTTACTACGATGCGCTGGTCGACTACAAGGGTCTCGTCGGGACCGCGAAGGTGACCTCCGCGCAGATTCGGGCCATCGCCGCCGGCACGACCTACAAGGCCATCATCGCTGCGCTCGGCGAGACCAAGGACGTCGGCAGCGGCCTGCATGTCCTCCAGTACGCGGTCGACGGCGACAAGATCCTCTATCTCTCGTTTGCTGAGGAGTCGGATGTCTGCGCGAAGTCAGGCGCGGAACTGCTGACCGGCCTCGTCGACGCACCGCAGACAGGGCTCCCCGCGAATACGTTCCACGCCACGCTGACGCAGCGCGACGGCAACCGGATCCTTGTATCCTGCCCGACCTACAAGGATTTCGACGTCATCTCCCTCGACATCACGGACGATACGGTGATCCAGTTCGCGGATGGCACGAAGGCGACGATCGACGACATCCAGTTCAACCTGACGATCACGATCGGCGACCAGATCCGCGAGAGCTACCCGCCGCAGGGAACGGCGCTGAAGATCATCATCGAGAAATAGAGTCGCGAAAGGACTCGAAAAGCGTCAAGATGGGACCCGACCACTCGTGGAGCGGCCGGGTTCTTTTCACGCCGTCCCGCCCGCCTTCGCGGCGTCTCGGCGTTCCTTGAGGCTCGAGCCCATGTAGAGCGCGATGCCGGCCCAGATCAGGCCGAAGCATACGGCGTGTGCTGTGGTGAACGACTCACCGTAAGCGAAGACGCCGAGGAGAAGCATCATCGTGGGGGCGATGTACTGCAGGAATCCCATCATGGACAGGTCGAGGTGCTTCGAGCCGAAGGCGAACAGGAGCAATGGGGTCGCGGTGAGGATGCCGCTCAGCGGAATCACGGCGTACAGGAGCGGGGACCCGGCGGTCAATACGAAGGACCCATCGTGCGTGGTGCTGGCGGCCAGAAGCCCAGCGGCCGGAGTGAACAGCAGGTAGAGCAGCGCGAAGGGCGAAAGGACGGCGGTCTCGACGGCGAGTCCGACGGTCGCGTCGACGGAGACCCTCTTCTTGATCAGGCCGTAGAAGCCGAATGACACGGCGAGAATGAGGCCGACCCATGGCACCTGCCCGACCTCGACGATCATGACGGCGACACCGGCGATCGCGAGCGCGATGGCGACGATCTGCGCCGGGCGGAAACGCTCCTTGTAGAACATCACGCCGAGGAGGATCGAGACCAACGGGTTGATGTAGTAGCCGAGGCTGCTCTCGACCATCATGCCGTTGTTGACGGCGTAGATATAGGTGAACCAGTTGATGGTGATCAGAATCGCCGCGAGTCCGAGATAACCCATCTGCTTCCGGTCTGCCAGCGCCTGTAGGAATCTCGGGAGACCGCGGACGATCAGGAGCAACAGGGTCACGAAGACGAAGGACCAGACGATGCGCAGGGCGATGATCCGGTCGGGCGGTATCACCTGCAGGAGCTTCCAGTAGATTGGCAGCAGGCCCCACAGGATATAGGCCAGAAGTGCTGGAACGACGCTCTTCGCGCGGGTCACGAAAGGGATCTCATGACAGCGAGAACGGCGAAGACCAGAATCGAGGGGGCCATGGTCAGCACGAGGTTCTGGACCGACAGCGGAAAGGTCGTCGGCTTGTCCTGAACGCGGAAGAAGGTGCGCACGTTGAGGTATACTTTGGGCACCGGCAGAAGAGCCAGAAGAATCCACGGGGAGACCCACCCGGATGCGGCCTGCAGGAGAATCGCGAGGGCGGATGCGACGTACAGGCCCGCGAAGACGCGAAGAGAGGCCTTGGTGCCTACGAGGACGGGAAGCGTATAGCGGTGGTCGGCCAGATCGGTCTTCTGGTCGCAGATGTTGTTCGCGAGCATGACGCCGGCGATGACGGCGGTGGGTGCGACACCGAGAAGCAGGATGGGAAGCAGGTCAGGGAGCGAGGCCGTGACGGTCAGGACGCCGGACGCGACCGAAAGGACCAGGATCCCCTGGTCGTGCAGGTGGACATAGACGGCGAGGAACGGGATCAGCATCCCCATGAAGAGGCCGGAGAAGATCTCACCGAAGGGCGTGCGGGCAATGGGGAGCGGGCCGGCGGAATAGAGGACGCCGACGGCGAAGCAGAGTGCACCGACGAGCAGGACGACGACATCCGTGCGCGAGGCGACCCAGAGGCCGGCCGCGGTGGCGCCTGCGAACATGAGCAGGATCACGATGAGCTGGGCGTTCTTCCCCATACGGTAGTCGCGGATGGGCGCATGCGGTGTTTCCCCTCGTGCGACTTCGCTCAGGCGGTGCCGGAACTCGACGTGGTTGTTGACGGCGGTGGTGGTCATGTCGAACAGAAGGACCGCAAGGAACAGCACGATGCCCAGCAGCGGGTCCAACGCTCCCGGCCCGTAGCGGTAGGCCGCATAGGCTGTTCCCAGGAGGAAGGCAAGGACACTGACCGTCTTCGTCTGGAGCTCGATGAAGGCGAAAAAGGCTTTCATGGGAGCCCTCCTAGGGAGCGGTCTCTTCCCCGTTGTCCTCTGCATCTTCGAGGCGACGGACGGCGCAGTAGGCGGCGACAGCTTCGCTCTCCGTTGCACGGCTGTTCTTCATCAGGCGGACGGCGAGGAAACCGGTGACGGCGGCGATCACGGCGAGGATGCCGAGCGTGACGCCGACGGACAGAGCCAGATGCTCGGGGTCGCGCAGTACCTGATATCCACCGAAGAATCCGAAGAACACGAACGCAGCTGCGGAGACGATCTTGACGGTCCGTTCAGGGATCCGGCGGCATAGGACGACGCCGACGATGATGCCGATCGCGTCGGCGATCAGCATGCCCATCGTGGTTCCGGCCAGCACCCAGACGGGGGAATCGGAGAAGCGCGCGGCCAGGGCGATGGTGGCGAGCTGGGTCTTGTCTCCGATCTCTGCGATGAAGAAGGCGATGGCGACGGTCACGATGGCGCCGTGGCGGTTCTTCTTCTTCCGGACTTCGTCTTCGTCCAGTTTGTCGCCCTTGAGCGTCCACAATCCGAAGAAGACGAAGGACAGGGCGGCGAGGCCCTGGATCCAGGCGTCGAGACCCGGCACGCGCGAAATGAAGCTGCCGACCGCGACGGCCAGCGCGTGGTTGAGGACCGTGGCGATGAAGACGCCGATCAGGACCTTGGAGGCCTTGTACCGCGTAGCGAAGGCCATCGCGAGCAGTTGGGTCTTGTCGCCCATTTCAGCGAGCGTGACGGCTCCGACGGATACGGCAAAGGAGAGGAGGCCTGCATTCAAATCACCCATGGGATGAACTATACGGTTCGATGTCCGCGCGTGTCAAGAACACGGATGCCAACTATGATATATTGGATTCGGAAAACCTTAGCGAACCCCCGCATGACGCACCGAGGAGGGTCCATGCCGTCTCGCCACCCACTTGTCCAGACACTTCTCGAATTGAAGGGCAATCCTCGTGCCTGCGTACTGACTGAGCCTCTCTGGGGAATCCCCTACAACCTCATCGCCCCCTACGCTTCACTCTACATGCTCGCCCTCGGCGTCACCACGGGCGGCATCGGACTCGTCGCCAGCGTAGGCATGGCCTCCCAGATCCTCTTCGCCCTGCTCAGCGGCGCCTTGACCGACAAGTTCGGCCGGCGCTGGACGACCTTCCTGGTCGACCTGGTCTCCTGGTCGATTCCCTGCTTGATCTGGGCCTTCGCCCAGGACCTCTCGTGGTTCGTAACGGCTGCCCTGCTCAACTCCACTTTCCGCATCGCCGCCACGTCGTGGGGCTGCCTTCTGGTCGAAGACAGCGACCGCTCGCAGATTGTCAACATCTACACCTGGATCTATGTCGCCGGCGTCGTCGCCGCATTCTTCGCCCCACTGTCCGGTCTGTTCATCGGAGAAAACGGTCTCGTTACGACCATACGTGCGCTCTATCTTCTCGCCTTCGTCATGATGACCGCGAAGTTCGTCCTCCTCTTCGCCTTCTCCACCGAGACCGCGCATGGCAGAATCCGTAGGCTGGAGACGCGGAACGTCCCCCTCATCGAGTTGTTCACGGGTTATAGCGGCGTCCTGGGCCAGATTCTCCGAAACCCTGGTACCATGCTGACTCTCGCGCTCATGGTCGTGATGAACATCTGCAGCACCATCAACGCCGTCTTCTGGTCGGTCTTCGCCACCACGACGGTCGGTGTCCCCGAGAGCTGGATCGGTCTTTTCCCATTCCTGCGCGCATTGGTGATGCTCCTCGTCTTCTTCACGCTGGTGCCGCGTATACGGGCGCTCCGGTTCCGTCGGCCCATGTTGACCGGTATCCTCGTCTTCGCCGCGAGCCAAGGCCTCCTGCTCTCTGCTGCGGCCCTCGGCATCCCGGCCCTGATCGGCAGTGTCGCCCTCGAAGCCCTGGCTCTTGCCATGATCAGCCCCTTGCTGGACTCCATGCAGGTCGTTCTCGTCGATGCCAAGGAGCGCGCACGCATCATCTCCATCCTCTATGTCTTCGTACTCGCCCTGGGTTCCCCATTCGGCTGGATCGCCGGTCTACTCGCCGATACCGACCCCCGTCTCCCCTTCGTGCTCAACCTGTTGCTGCTTGCCCTGGCCTTCGTCGCCACGGCGGTCCTGTCCCGTGCCCGTTCCATGGAAAGGATGTGACCCCATGCTGCGACTCTGGAGAACCCTTGCGAAGTTCCATTTCGCCCGAGGCGACTATGAAAAGGCCCTGGCGCTATTCCGCCGCGTCGTCGCCCTTGGGTGTATCCCCAGCGATAAGCTCTCGCTAAGCCGCATCCTGCTCAAGACCGGCCACTTCGCGGAGGCCGAAAAAGTCCTGCGAGGCCTTTCTCAGAGCGATCTGCGGCCCGAGGAGATCATCCAGGCGAAATTGAATCTCGCCCTCGCGATCTGGAAGCAAGGTGATCTGGACGACGCGATCCGTCGCGTCGAAGCCGTCTACGCCGACCACAAGGTCACGCACGTCTACGCCACGCTGGGCTATCTCTATATCGAGCAGGGGGATCTCCCCAAAGCGCTCTCGTTCAATCAGGAGGCCATCGAGTACAACTCGAAGAACGCGGAAATCCGCGACAACCTCGGGCAATGCCTGCAGGAGCTGGGTGAAACCGAAAGGGCGCTCGCCATCTACGCGGAGATGGCCAAGGAGAAGACGCCCCCGTTCTTCCCGGAGTGGCACTTCCATTACGGACTGACGCTTCACGATGCGGGGCGCCGAGAAGAAGCCCTGCTCCAGCTTCGCATCGCGCGCAACTGGAAGATCACGGGGCTGAGCGTGCTGACCCAGGAAAAGGTCCAGGCCATGATCGACCGGGTCGAATCGGAAGCAACCGGAGGCGTAGAGATCGACGAATCGCCCGCCGAGCCGGAGAGCCTTCCTGGCGAAACTCCGCCCGAAGCCTAATTCTTATACGACTCGAGAAGGGCGACGTTCTTCGTGTTGAATCCAACCATGTTTTTCACCTCCGAGCGGGGCCGTACATCGCGGAAATCCGAGTCTGGACCGCTTCGTTCTCCAGGAATTCGTCGAAGGGGACCGCGTCGTCGTAGATTCCGGTCGGGGTCAGCTCGATCACTCGATTCGCGATGGTCTCGATGAACTTGTGATCCTGCGACGAGAAGAGCAGCGTGCCCTTGAAGGCGCCGAGGCCGTTGTTGACGGCCTGGATGGACTCGAGGTCGAGGTGGTTGGTCGGCTCGTCGAGCATCAGGACGTTGGCCGTGGACAGCATCAGACGGGAGAACATGCAGCGCATCTTCTCGCCGCCGGAAAGGACGGAAGCGCGCTTCATGGCCTCATCGCCGGAGAAGAGCATGCGCCCAAGGAAGCCGCGCACGAAAGTTTCGGTCTGATCCGTGGAGTACTGCCGCAGCCAGTCGACCAGCGTGATGTCGATGCCGTCGAAGAAGGCGTTGTTCTCGCGTGGGAGATACGCCTGGGTCGTGGTCTGGCCCCATCGGAATGACCCCTCGTCGGGCTCGATTTCTCCGGACAGGATGCGGAAGAGCGCCGTGCGCGCCGCATCGCTGCGCGACAGGAAGACGATACGATCGCCGCGGTTCACGGTGAAGCTCACGTTGTGCAGGATCTTCTCCCCGTTCAGGGTTTTGCCGAGACCCTCCACGATCAGGATGTCCTTGCCCGCTTCCCGGTCCGGGGTGAAGCCGATGAACGGGTATCTGCGCGAGGAGGGCAGGATCTCGTCGAGCACGATCTTGTCCATCATCTTCTTGCGCGAAGTGGCCTGACGGGCCTTGGAGGCGTTCGAGCCGAATCGGGCGATGAAGGCCTGCAGTTCCTTGATGCGGTCTTCCTTCTTGCGGTTCTTGTCGCTGGTGAGGCGGGACATCAGCTGACTCGACTCATACCAGAAGTCGTAGTTTCCGACGACCATGCGGATCCGCCCGAAGTCGACGTCGACCATGTGCGTGCACACCTTGTTGAGGAAGTGGCGGTCATGCGAGACCACGATGACCGTGGTCGGATATTCGATCAGGAACTCCTCGAGCCAGGCTATGGCCTTGAAGTCGAGGTGGTTGGTCGGCTCGTCGAGTAGCAGGATATCCGGCTTGCCGAACAGGGCCTGGGCCAGCAGCACCTTGACCTTCTGCGCACCGGTCAGTTCCTTCATGAGCTTCAGGTGCAGGTCCTCGGGGATGTCGAGGGCCATCAGAAGCCGTGCGGCGTCGCTCTCGGAGTCCCAGCCGTTCATCTCGGAGAAGGCATGCTCGAGTTCGGCTGCGAGCAGTCCGTCCTCGTCGTCGAAGTCCTCCTTCGCATAAAGGGACTCCTTGTCCTTCATGATCTCGTAGAGGCGGCGGTATCCCATGATCACGGTTTCCAGTACAGTGTGGCCATCGAATTCGAACTGGTTCTGCTTCAGGACGGCGAGCCGCTCGCCGGGAGTGATCAGCACGTACCCGGACGTCGGCTCGAGCTCGCCGGACAGGATGCGCAGGAAGGTGGTCTTCCCCGCTCCGTTCGCGCCGATGACGCCGTAGCAGTTGCCCGGCGTGAATTTCAGGTTGACGTCGTCGAAGAGCTTGCGGTCGCTGAATCGCAGCCCGAGACCATTGACCTCGATCATGTTCCTCCTCCGCCGCGGTCATGTCCCGCGGTCGCCACAGCATTATACACCATGGCCCGCTTGCGGAGGAGGGGGCGTGGAACGTATCATGAACGCATGTATGAACAGGAGGAAACCTTCATGGAAGACGACATCCACCAGCAGAACAAGGCCGCCTGGGAAGAAGCATTCGACAAGCGGTCGGAGAACTGGCTCGACGACCGCATGCAGCGTCTTTCGACCGAACCTTTCCCCTATCTCGAGCCTGAGTTCGTCGCTCTGTTCGACGGTATGGATTTCGCTGGCAAGGACATCGCCCAGTTCTCCTGCAACGACGGCCGCGAGCTGCTGTCGATCTGCCGGTCGGCCGGTGCGCGCTCCGGCGTCGGCTTCGACATCGCAGAGAACATGATCGCCTATGCCAACGAGTGCGCCCGGAACCTCGCGCTTCCCTGCCGTTTCGTCGCGACCGACATCCTCGCCATCGGGCCCGAGTTCCACGAAGCCTTCGACTTCGTCTTCATCACCATCGGCGCGTTGAGCTGGTTCGAGGACCTGACACCCTATTTCGAGCGTGTCGATTCTTGCCTTCGTCCCGGTGGTCGCGTCTTCGTACACGAGATGCACCCCGCGACCACGCTGTTCGGTGCGCCCGGTGAATCGGGCTACGACGAAGCCCAACCGACGAAGGTCGTGAACCCCTATTTCCGCAAGGAACCCTGGGTCGAGACGAACGGAATGGGCTACCTGACGGGAGGAACCTACGCGTCGAAGCCCTTCACAAGTTTCGCCTTCACTCTCGAGGACCTCTTTGCAGCCCTGATTGGAAACGGACTGCGCATCGAAGCGTTCAAGGAATTCGACAACGACATTTCAGAAATGTTCCCCCTGCTGGACCGCAAGGGGCTTCCTCTGTCGATGGCGGTCGTCGGGAGGAAAGTCGCGCGACCTTAGACCCGCACGGCTTTCACGATCGCGGCGATGTGTTCTGGCGTCGTGCCGCAGCAACCTCCGACGATGTTCGCCCCGGCGGTGATGACCGGACCCACGAGAGCGGCCATGGTCTCCGGGGTCTCCGGGAAGGTATCGATGCCGTCCACGCGCACCGGCATGCCGGCGTTGGCCTGCACGAGGATGGGAACCGCGGGGAACGCCGCGCGGATCTCCGCGACGATTCCCACCATCTGGCTCATCCCGTTGCCGCAGTTCGCACCGACGATGTCGGCCCCCGCATCCATCGCGGCCCGGGCCGCCTCGGTTGGCGACAGACCCATCATGGTGCGGTATGTCCCCTGCTTCGTAGGATCGAAGGTGAACGTGCAGATCACTTCGCAGGACGTGTTCTCCTTGGCGGCCCGGACGGCCAGCACGGCCTCTTCCCTGTCCGACATGGACTCGATGCACAGGGCGTCCGCTCCGCCCTTCTCGAGGGCGACGGCCTGTTCCTTGAACGCATCATAGAGCTCCTCTTCGGTGACTTCCTCCATGAGCAGCAGCTTGCCGGTCGGACCGATGGAGGCGATGACCCAGCGGTCGGGACCCGCTGCGGAGCGGGAGGCTCGTGCGGCTGCCTCGTTGATCTCCGAGGTGCGATCGGAAAGCCCATAGTGCTCGAGCTTGAAACGCGTGCCGCCGAAGCTGTCGGTCTCGACCATGTCGGCCCCCGCCGCCACGTACTGCGCGGCGATGTCGCGGACTTCGTCGAAGTGGTCGATGCACCAGAGCTCGGGGCACTCGCCGGGCTTCATCCCCTTGTTCTGGAGAAACGTGCCCCAGGCTCCGTCGGACACGAGGACGCGTCCGGTCTTCAGGGCTTCGATAAGGCTGGGTCTCGTCAAATCGTCCACCCCCTTGCGCTTGGGAAGTATGGAGCGATTATACAGGAAATCCGCGAGAGCGTCAGTTCTTGAGGCGCATGCGCCTCAGCCGCAGCGCATTGGTCACGACCGAGACCGAGCTGAGGGCCATCGCGGCTCCCGCGAGATCGGGCTTCAGCAAAGGTCCACCGAGCAGGAACACGAGACCGGCCGCGAACGGGATGCCGAGCAGGTTGTAGAAGAACGCCCAGAAGAGGTTCTGCTTGATGTTGCGCATGGTGGCGCGGCTCAACGCGATCGCGTCCGCCACGCTGCGGAGGTCGCCGCGCATCAGGACCACGTCGGCGGATTCGACCGCCACGTCCGTGCCCGTGCCGATGGCGATTCCCACGTCGGCCTGGACCAGTGCGGGAGCATCGTTGATTCCATCACCGACCATGGCCACCTTCTTGCCGCTCTGCTGCAGGCGTTTCACTTCGTTGGACTTTTCGCCGGGAAGCACTTCGGGCAGAATCTCGGTGATGCCGACTTCACGGGCTATGGCTTCTGCCGTGGTGCGGTTGTCGCCGGTCAGCATGACGACTTCGAGGCCCATGGCACGGAGGCGCGCGACGGCTTCACGACTGGTGGGCTTGACGGTGTCGGCGGCCCCGAAGAGGGCTGCGAGTCGGCCGTCGATGGCGGTGTACATGACGGAGCGGCCGAGGACCGCGAGGTCCTCCGCATCGGTCCGCGCCTCCGTCAGGTCTATGCCGCGCTCCTGCATGAGACGCGGATTTCCCACTACGACGGAATGGCCTTCGACAAGCGTCTCGATGCCGCGTCCGGGGACGGCCTGGAACCGGGTCGGGTCGGACAGGGTGATTCCACGCTCCAAGGCGCCGGCAACGATGGCTTTCGCGACCGGGTGCTCGGAGCCTTTTTCCGCGGTGGCGGACAGACGCAGCGCTTCCGCTTCGGGCAGGACGCCATAGGTCCTCCAGTCGGTCAACCGCGGCTTCCCTTCCGTGAT